>JANONS010000364.1:0-18852 GCA_031420915.1 Armatimonadota bacterium | reverse complement strand
AGTCCCGCCGTGTGGGTGGCGATCGCCCTTGGGCTGGCCGGTGCGGCACTGGCGTACCTGCTTCTTCGGGGCGAGAATGCCGCGCCCGCAGCGGCCGCCGTGGTGGGCACACTGACGAATACCGTTGGTGTGCTCAGCCTGATCGTCGCCTTCGGGATCATCCCCGCTGGCGCCGCCTTCGTCATCGGGGCCACCCATGGGCTGCCGGAAGTCATCCTGGCGGTGGTGATCACCGTCCCGGTCTATCGGGCGGTCACCGCGATGCGGGGGGGAGGGGCAGGCTAGATGGGGCCTGAGGTGAACGATCCCCTGCTGCTGGCCCTCGACATCAGCAACACGCAGATCAAAATCGGTCTGTACCGGGGCGCCGACCTCCTCCACCACTGGCGGGTGGCCACCGACCGGGACAAGACGAGCGATGAGTATGCCATGCTGCTGCGGTCCCTCTTCGCCTCGGTGGGCCGATCGCTGGGAGAGATCAACGGCGTGGCGATCTCCTCGGTGGTTCCACCGCTCCTCGACACGATGGACCGTTTGGCCCGCAGCGACCTCGGCATCTCCCCGCTGATTGTGGGCCCGGGGATCCGCACCGGAATGCGCATCCTCTACGAGAACCCCAAGGAGGTGGGGGCCGACCGCATCTGCAACGCAGTCGCCGCGTATGCTAAGTACAGCGGCCCTGCGATCGTGGTCGATCTGGGCACGGCGACGACCTTCTCCGTGGTCTCCGCCGAGGGGGACTTCCTGGGCGGGGCGATCGCGCCGGGCATCGGGATCTCGGTGGACGCGCTGGCGGAACAGGCGGCGCAACTGTATCGCGTGGAACTGGTGAAGCCGAAGACCGCGATCGGGCGCTCCACGGTGACGGCGATGCAGTCGGGGATCCTCTTCGGCTTCGTGGGGCAGGTCGAGGAGATTCTCCACCGAATGCAGGAGGAGCTGGACTCCCCTGCGGTGACCATTGCCACAGGCGGGTGGGCCGAGCTCATCATCAGAGAGTGTCGCAGCGTGCGATATCATGAACCCCTGCTCGGGTTGGAGGGGCTGCGGATCATCTTTGAACGAAACCGCGAGGCCCCCGCCTCAGTGCGCGAGGAACGAGCGGTTCGAGACGCCTGAGCACACCCCATGAGTCTGGGACCCACCGTTTCTGCCCCGCCCCGTGCCCTCCATGTTGTCAGCGTAAGCCTGGGATCGGCCTCACGCGACCACCACGTGGAGCTTGTCTTGCTTGGCCGGCACGTGATCGCGGAGCGGATCGGCGTCGAAACGCTGCCGGCCTACCGCCGCCGGCTCCTCGAACTGGACGGGCGGGTGGACGCGATTGGCATCGGCGGCACCAACCTGGCGCTCTCGGCGGGACACCGGCGCTATCCCATTCGCGACGTGATGCGCCTGGTAGAAGGGATTCGCACCCCGGTGGTGGACGGGAGCGGCCTCAAAAGTCTCCTGGAGAAGCACCTGATCCTCGAGTGGCTCCCCAAAGAATTCGGGGTGGACTTTCGCGGCCGTCGCGTCCTGCTCACGAGCGCGGTGGATCGCTACGGCATGGCGGAGGCGTTCACGCAGGCTGGCGCCGATGTGCGTTTCGGGGACCTGATGTTCGCGCTGGGGATCCCTATCACGCTCGGCGGGCTGACCACGGTCAGAGTGCTCGCCGCGATCTTCCTGCCGGTCGTGACCCGGCTGCCCTTCACCTGGCTCTACCCCACGGGCAAGGAGCAGGAGAAGATTACGCCCCGATTCGGGCGGGCCTACGCGTGGGCGGAAGTGCTGGCGGGAGACTTCCTCTTCATTCGCCGCTACATGCCGGAGGATCTGCGCGGGCGCATCATCTTGACGAACACGCTGACCAGTAACGACGTGACCGAACTGCGGCGTCGCGGTGTCCGGATGATCGTCACCCCGTCGCCGAGCCTGGACGGGCGTTCCTTTGGGACCAACCTCGTGCAGGCGATCTTGCTCGCCCTCTCCGGCCGGCGGCCGGAGGAGCTGACGCCGCAGGACTACCTCGCCCTGATGCAGCAGGTGGGCTTTCGTCCCCGGGTGGAGGTCCTGAACCCATGACCCCGGCCACCGTCGAGCCGGGGCGGTTTGCCTTCGTCCTCCACCCTCTGGTGATCGAGGACTTCGCCCGGAAGTTCGGCTTCCTCCGTCATGCGCCGCCCCGGTCGCTTGAATGGCTGGCGCGGTTTGTGCCTCCCGTCACCGCGTCGCACATCACCGGCATCCGCTCGGTGGCAGGGGCCGAGGCGGAGGGATGGTTCATCGGCCTGCCGCTGACCACGCGCGTGTTGCTTGCGAGCGATGCGTCGTTCGTCACACACCGCCTCGTGCAATGCGGGCGCCTGGCGGAGCGGCTGGGGGCAAAGATTCTAGGGTTGGGGGCGTTCACCAAGGTCGTCGGCGACGCGGGGGTGACCGCGGCCGCGCGGCTGGACATCGCCGTCACAACCGGGAACTCCTACACCGCGGCCTCGGCGATCGAGGGCGCGCTCCTGGCCGCGGAACGCATGGAGATCACCCTGGGACGCGCGCACGCCGCCGTCATCGGCGCGACGGGCGCGATCGGAGCGGTGTGCAGCCAGATGCTCGCCGCCCGCGTGCCCACGCTCACGCTGGTGGCGCGGAACGCGGCGCGGCTCGAGCAACTGGCGGAACGGATTCACGCCGACGCGGCCCGGCGCGGCGACCGGGCGCGTCCTGAGGTGCGCGTCACCACCAACGTCCGTCAGGCGGTCGCGGAGGCGCACCTGGTGATCACCGTCTCCTCCGCCACCGACGTGCTGATCGAGCCCGAAGATCTCCGGCCGGGTGCGGTGGTGTGCGACGTGGCCCGTCCGCGGAACGTCTCCCGCATGGTGTACGAACGGCGCGGGGACGTGTTGGTCATCGACGGCGGCGTGATCGAGGTGCCGGGCGCGGTGGACTTTGGACTCGACTTCGGGTTTCCTCCCAAAACGTGCGAAGCCTGTATGGCGGAGACGATGATCCTCGCCCTGGAGCGGCGGTATGAGGACTTCACCCTGGGCCGCGACCTGACCCTTGCCCAGGTGGAGGAGATCGCCACGCTTGCCCGCAAGCACGGGTTTCGCGTCGCGGGGTTCCGGAGGTTTGAGCGGGCCATTTCCGGAGAGGAGATCGAGAGAATCAAAGAGGCCAGTCGGGCCAAGGGCATCGTCCCCGCGTCTCGGGCTTGACGGTTTCGGGAATGATCTTCTATACTCGGCTCACGTGTAGGCCGCATGCGGCCTACCTTCTTTTCTCCCGAGCGTGCGATGGCTGAAAAGGGCGAGAAAGAGGTTATCCTGACCGCCGAAGGGCTGCACAGGCTCGAAGAGGAGCTGGACACCCTCAAGGTCGTCAAGCGCAAAGAAGTCGCCGAACGCATCAAGGAGGCCAAAGGTTTCGGCGACCTGACGGAAAACTCCGAATACGAGGACGCGAAGAACGAGCAGGCGTTTGTCGAGGGCCGCATCCTCCACCTGGAAACGATGCTGCGGAATGCGAAGGTCATCGGCAACAACGATGTGCGCGGTGACCGGGTGACCGTCGGGAGCACGGTGGTCGTGAAGGACCTCAGTAACGACGAGCAGCTGTCCTATATGATCGTCGGCTCCGCGGAAGCCGATCCCAACCGTGACCGAATCAGCAACGAGTCGCCGGTCGGCAAAGCTCTGCTCGGCCGGAAAAAGGGGGAGACGGTCGAAGTCCGCGTTCCCGCGGGGATGATGCGCTACTCGGTTCTCGATATTCGCGTCTAGGGGGGTCGCCATCCCCTGCGGGGAGCCAGGTGGCGGGCTCTTTTTGTTTTTGGGGGGCGTGCGCGTTGACGTGGCCCGGAGCACGCGTCCAGCCGCGGCAGGAATTGGGTAAGAAGGGAGTACAATGAATGGAGAGACGTCTTCATTCGAGTCCTCCCTCTGATAGGAGGAGAGAACACCGCTCGCCGAGAATCCGTTGCTCTACTGAAGACGTCGGGTGGCGGGTGGTTCTCTCGATGTACTCCGCGCGTTCCGCGGAGAGGAGAACGTCATGGCGATGTTTGAACGCTTCACGGAGCGGGCGCGGCGCGTGATCATCCTGGCGCAAGAGGAAGCCAAGCGCCTGAACCACAGCGCCGTCGGGACCGAGCACATCCTGCTCGGCATCATCCGTGAGGGCGAGGGCGTCGCCAGCAAGGTGCTGGAGAGCCTGAACATCAGCCCCGAGCGTGTGCGGACGGAGATCGAAAGCGCGATCGGGCGGGGGGAGCGGACGCCGTACGAGGAGGTGGCCTTCACCCCGCGGGCCAAGAAGGTGCTGGAGCTGGCGCTGGATGAAGCGCGCCGGCTCGGTCACAACTACATCGGCACCGAACACCTGCTCCTCGGCCTCATCCGCGAGGGGGAGGGCGTGGCGGCGCGGGTGCTGGAGGCGATGGGGGCGGACCTGGAGCGGGTGCGCGCCCAGGTGGTGTACTTGCTGGGCGAGGAAGGCACCACCAGTTACGCCAAGCAGTCGAGCAAGACCCCCACGCTGGACGAATTCGGAAGGGACCTGACCAAGTTGGCACGTGCGGGCAAGCTCGACCCCGTGATCGGCCGGGAGCGCGAGATCGAACGGGTCATTCAGGTGCTCTCCCGGCGCACCAAGAACAACCCGGCGCTCATCGGCGAGCCCGGGGTCGGCAAAACCGCCATCACCGAAGGTCTGGCCCAGCGCATCACGCGGGGGGATGTCCCCGAGGTGCTGCGCAACAAGCGGGTCGTGCAGCTCGACCTGGCCGCGCTGGTCGCCGGCACCAAGTACCGGGGCGAGTTCGAGGAACGGATGAAGAAGGTGATGGAGGAGATCCGCAAGGCGCAGGGGGAGGTCATCCTTTTCGTCGACGAGCTGCACACGCTGGTGGGCGCGGGGGCGGCGGAGGGCGCAATCGACGCCAGCAACATCCTCAAGCCCGCCCTGGCCCGCGGGGAGTTGCAGTGCATCGGCGCGACCACGCTCGACGAGTACCGCAAGTATGTCGAGCGGGATGCCGCGCTGGAGCGGCGCTTCCAGCCGATCCTGGTCTCCGAGCCAAACGTGGAGCAGGCGATCGAGATCCTCAAAGGGCTGCGCGAACGCTACGAAACGCACCACGGCGTGACGATCACCGACGATGCCCTGGTGGCCGCCGCGACCCTGGCAGACAAGTACATCTCCGATCGGTTTCTTCCCGATAAGGCCATCGACCTGATGGACGAGGCCAGTAGCAAGATCC
Organism: Armatimonadota bacterium; assembly: GCA_031420915.1. GTDB lineage: Bacteria > Sysuimicrobiota > Sysuimicrobiia > Sysuimicrobiales > Humicultoraceae > JANONS01. Next base: position 13,610 of record JANONS010000364.1, on the reverse strand, counting down.
GACTCCAGGCGTCCTTCCTGCCTCAGGAGATCCGCACCGTGGTGGAGAAGGTCGACCGGATCAGGCGGGAAAAGGAAGAGTCGATCAAGACCCAGGATTTTGAGCGGGCCGCCCAGCTCCGGGACAAGGAGCGGGTGCTGCGACAGAAACTGGAAGAGCTGGAGTCATCGTGGAAGAAGGAGAAGGGTCACGACTTCAGTACGGTGACAGCGGAGGACATCGCCGACATCGTCTGCTCCTGGACCGGCATCCCGGTGACCCGGCTTGTGGAGGAGGAGACCCAGAAACTCCTGCGGATGGAAGAATCGATCCACGAGCGGATCGTGGGGCAGGACGACGCGGTGCGGGCGGTTAGTAAGGCGGTGCGCCGCGCCCGCGCCGGCCTCAAGGATCCCCGACGGCCGATCGGGTCCTTCATCTTTCTTGGCCCCACCGGCGTGGGCAAGACCGAGGTGGCGCGGGCCCTGGCGGAGTTCATGTTCGGGGATGAGAACGCGCTGATCCGTATCGACATGTCGGAGTACAGCGAGCGCCACACGATCAGCCGGCTTGTGGGCTCGCCGCCCGGGTATGTGGGCTATGAGGAGGGAGGCCAGCTCACCGAGGCGGTGCGGCGCCGCCCCTACGCGGTGGTGCTCTTCGACGAGATCGAGAAGGCCCACCCGGATATCTTCAACCTTCTCCTGCAGATCCTGGACGATGGACGTCTGACCGATGCGCAGGGGCGGACCATCGACTTCAAGAACAGCGTTCTCATCATGACCAGCAACGTGGGAGCTCCCATGCTCGACAAGGAGGTGGGGATCGGGTTCCGCCTCGCCGGTGACGCCGCGCAGGATCGGGAACAGGTGTACACTCGGATGCGGGATCGCGTGCTGGAGGAGCTGCGCCGTACCTTCCGACCGGAGTTCCTCAACCGGCTCGACGAGATCATCGTCTTCAGGCCGCTCACCGATGAGCAGACCCGTTCCATCGTCGGCATTCTCACGGAGCGCGTGCGCCGGGAGATGCGGGGCCAGAACATGGACCTCGAGGTCACCGACGAGGCGAAGGCCCTGCTGGCCAAAGAGGGGTTCGACCCGACCTTCGGAGCCAGGCCGCTGCGCCGGGCGATCCAGCGGCTGGTCGAGGATCCCCTCTCCGACGAACTACTGCGGGGAAGATTCAGCACGGGCGACACCATCGTCGCGGATGCCCGAGAGGGCGGGATCGTCTTCGAGAAGAAGCGCGAGCCTGCCCTCGCCGAGTGATCGCGCGCGCGCCGGACGTTCGCCGGGGCCCGAATAGTCGGGCCCCATTTTTCTTTGAAGAGGATAGTGCCCTGTGTTCTTTGCGCCGAGGTCCGGGGGCTATCGGGTGAGCGCGTCTACCTGAGGAGGGAGCATGCCGGTCTCCCGCATCCGCTATGCCTGTCAGGCGTGTGGCTACGCCTCCCCGAAGTGGTTGGGGCGGTGTCCCGACTGCGGCGAGTGGAATACCTTCGTCGAAGAAGCGGCGCCCGATGGCAGTGCGCGGCCGCGCGCAGGCGGCGCCTCGGAGGTCATCTCGATCGCCGAGATCCCCGTGGAGGCGGAACCCCGCGCGGCGACCGGTATCGGCGAGTTTGACCGGGTGGTGGGAGGCGGCATCGTCCCGGGTTCTCTCGTGCTCATCGGGGGCGACCCGGGTATCGGAAAGTGTGTGTCGGCAGATGCCCGCATCCTCGATCCTGCCACCGGAGCCTTGTTACCTGTGACCGAGTGGGCGCGCCAACTCCACCCCGTCCTCTCGCTGGATCACATGACCCATCGCTTAGCGCCCCAGCAGGTGCAAGCCTTTCACGTTCAAGGCGTGCGTCCTATCGTTGAGGTTGTCACCAGATTGGGTCGAGCCCTCCGTTGCACGCCCAATCATCCTGTTCTGACGCCAGAGGGGTGGCGACCTGTCGGAACGCTGTCTCCGGGTGTCCGTATCGCTACGCCGCGCACGTTACCCTATTTTGGGCGCGACGCCATAGAGGAGTTTGAGGTCAAGCTGATAGCATATTTCCTGTCGGATGGCTCCGCAGTTTCCGGGATCAACGTCACCACGGCGCTCCCGGAAATCGAACGCGACCTTGGCGATATTGCCCGCGAGCTTGGCCTGAAGTTGAGGAAGTACTCGAAGGCGCGAACGATGGCTAAGCAGTTCCGCTTGGTTCGCCCTCATGGGCAGCGGGCGGAAGCGCGCGAGGAGCTCACGGCGGCTCTCAGCCAGGTGCATGGCGAATCAGGGGTCAGCTGGGCTGCATGGGCGCGCGCGGCAGATGTCAGCTATCACATGCTCAACGTGTGGCGGCAGGGCGAGTGCGCCCCGAACAAGATGCAGCTGGAACGGCTCGCCCGTACCGTGGGGGTTCCACTTGCGCGCCTGGCACCGGCTGCGCGCGACCGGGCTGACAAGCGAACCCCGATTATCCATCTCCTGGAATCGGTCGGTTTGCGCTTTGTGAGGGCCGGCGCCAAGGCTGTTCCAGAGTGTGTCTTTCGCCTGCCGCGCGAGCAACTGGCGCTGTTTCTTAAGGTGCTCTTCTCGTGCGATGGGTCGGTGTATGTCAACCGACGTGGCGGGACAGGGGTATCGTACAGCACAATCAGTGGCCGATTGGCGCAGGATGTCCAGCATCTGCTCCTGCGCTTTGGCCTCGTGGCAAAACTACGTACCAAGCCCAGCCAGGTGAACGGGCGGCCCTATGTGGCGTACGAAGTTCAATTACTTGGCTTCTCGCAGGTGAAGCGATTCCTGTCAGAGATTGGCATCTGGGGGCGCGAAGGCGCAAAGGCTCAGATTGCCGCATCACCGCTGCCCCAGATGCCGTCTACCCATCTTGACACTGTACCAACGGGCCCGCCATTCTGGGAACATCTGCGCGTCATAACGAATGGCGCTCCGTTCCGGGAAATCTCGGCGCGCGCCGGTGTCAGGCTACGGAACCGTCGCCACGATCGTCCTCTTTGCCGCAGTACAGTCGCTGCACTTGGGACCGCATACCCATCTTCGTACTTGGAAGTACTGGCACGGAGTGACGTCTACTGGGACGAAATCCGATCGATTACGCTTGCGGGTGAAGAGCCTGTCTACGACCTGTCAGTCACGTCTCAGCCCAACTTTGTCGCCAATGACCTGATCATTCACAACTCGACCCTGACCCTTCAGGTCTCCGCGCGTCTGGCCGCCAGCGGCCGCGCGGTGCTGTACGTCAGCGGGGAGGAGTCCGCACGCCAGACCCGGCTGCGGGCGGACCGGCTCGGCACCATGCCGCCGTCACTGCTCCTGCTGGCGGAGAACAACCTGGATGTGATCCTGCAGGCGATGGAGGCGCATGGGCCGGCGCTCGTTGTCATCGACTCTATCCAGGCGGTCTACCGCCCGGACATCCCCTCGGCCCCGGGCAGTGTGGGTCAAGTCCGCGAGTGCACCGGGTCGCTCCTGACCGTCGCCAAGGGACGCGGCATCAGCGTCCTCATCGTGGGCCACGTGACAAAAGAAGGGCAGCTCGCCGGGCCGCGCGTCCTGGAGCATCTGGTCGACACGGTACTCTACTTTGAGGGGGACCGTCACCACGTCTATCGCATCCTGCGGGCGACGAAGAACCGTTTCGGTTCCACCAATGAGATCGGCGTCTTCGAGATGGGACCGCAGGGGCTGACCGAGGTTTCCAACCCCTCCGCGGTCTTTTTAGCGGAACGGCCGGTGGAGACCCCCGGGTCCGCCATCGTCTGCGCGCTGGAGGGTACCCGTTCGCTACTTCTGGAAATCCAGGCGCTGGTCGCGCCGACGCACTTCGGCATGCCGCGGCGAACCGCCGCAGGGATCGACTACAATCGGCTGGTGCTCCTGCTGGCGGTGCTGGAGAAGCGCGCCGGACTGCACCTGGCGATGCATGACGTCTACGCCAGCGTGGCGGGCGGGATGAGCGTGGACGATCCTGCGGCGGATCTGGGCGTGGCGATGGCGGTGGCCAGCGCATTCCGGGACCGGCCCGTCGATCATCAGGTGGTCGTGATCGGGGAAGTGGGGCTGGCCGGGGAGGTGCGGGCGGTGCGGCAGGCGTCGAAGCGGGTGGGCGAGGCGGCGCGCCTGGGGTTTCGCCGGGCAGTGGTCCCCCGGCCGAACGCGGACGGCGAATGGCCGGAGGGGATCGAGGTGTCAGGCGTCGGGACGGTGGCGGAGGCGCTGGCTACGCTGCTGGGCTGAGCGCGAGCCCTACGTCAGATGGTACACGCCGAGGGCGGAGACGCGGTCGCGTTGCTTCCGGAGGACGGTGTCGAGGTCGAGGCCGGTCACGTAACAGAGCGCCGCCAGGTAGAACAGGGTCGTACCGATCTCATCCTCCAGGATCTCGCGGCAGCGCTCACACGGTTCCCCCTGTAGGTGCGTGGAGAGAAACCCGCGGCGAGCGCGCGGGAGATGCGGGCCGTACTCTCGTTGAGTTTGCTCTGGACGTCCAGGATGCTGCGGTGCCGGATCAGGTACTGCGAAACTAGGTGCTGCAGCGTGGCGCCACCGGTCTCTGTCACAACGCGCCTCCTCGCAGGGCGAAGGTGAACCGCAGTCCGATCTGACGCAGAACACGCGATACGATACGCGACCCGATAATGGGACCCTGCGGGTTGGACTGTCAAGGAACCGCGCCCCGCGCGGGCTCCAGCCGTCAGTCTCGAGTCTGGGTTGTGACCCGCATGCTATAATGACTCCGCCATGATCACTATCATCCGCCTGGCCGGCGGCCTGCTCAGCGGCCTCGTGGCATTGCAACTGACCGGTCTCTTACCGTGGTTCCCCCAACGGGCAGTGCGTTTCGCCGTGAGTGTGCTCGCGGCGCTGGTGGGATGGTTGCTGGCGCCGTGGCTGTGGAAGCTGTTCGTCCGCGCGATGGACTGGGTATTGCATAGGCTGGCCCGGCTCTTGTTCCGGGATCTCGCCCTCGGCGCCGCCGGCCTCATCGTCGGTCTGATGATCGCTTTCCCGCTGGGCTTTCTGCTCGACGGCATCCCCTACGTGGGACCCTACCTGCCGGTGGGCATCGCCCTCATCTTCGGGTACCTCGGCATTCACGTTGCGCTGCAGCGACGTGAGGAGGTGATCCACCTCCTCCCCCGTGGGCGTCAGGAGGAGGGGGGACCCTCCCAGAGTGGCAGCCAGGTCCCCAAAGTGCTCGATACCAGTGTCATCATTGACGGGCGGATCGCTGACCTCTGCAAGACGGGATTCATCGAGGGGCCCCTGTTGGTTCCCCGCTCGGTCCTCAACGAGTTGCAGCGGATCGCTGATTCCGCGGACGGGGTGAGGCGGGCCCGGGGGCGCCGGGGCCTGGACATGCTCAACCGACTCCAGAAGGAGTTCGAAGCGGTGCACGTCGTCGATGACCCGCCGGCTGTCGACCGCGATGTAGACGACCGGCTGGTCGCCTACGCGCTCCGCGTCGGAGGATGGATCGTCACGAACGACTTCAACCTCAACAAGGTGGCCGAACTGCAGGGCGTGCGCGTCCTGAACATCAATGAACTCGCCCACGCACTCCGCCCTGTCCACCTGCCCGGCGAAGAACTCACCGTCTACATCATGAAGGACGGCAAGGAGGCGGGGCAGGGGGTCGGCTACCTGGAGGATGGTACGATGGTCGTGATCGAAGGCGGCAAGAAGCTGATCGGCGAAACCCCCGACGTGATCGTCACCAGCGTCCTTGCGACCGTGGCCGGTCGGATGATCTTTGCCCGCCCCAAGGCGGACGTCCCGACGGGCTCCCCCACCGCGCCGCGACGTTAGAGACGGAGGTCCCCCGTGGACGAGGGTGAACCCACCGGAGCGATTCTGGTCGCCGCTGGCCGCGGCCGCCGCATGGGCGCCGTCGCCAAACTGTTTCTCCCACTTGGCGGCCGCACCGTGCTGGAGCGAGCGCTCCATGCGCTGACCCTACCGGCGGAGGTCCACGTGGCGGTCGTCGTGGCCCCGCACGACCAGGTGGCAGAGGCTGGGCGGCTCGCCGCCGCATTCCCGAAAGTCACGGCGGTCGTGCCGGGCGGGGAAGAGCGGCAGGACTCCGTCGCCGCCGGGCTGGATGCGCTCCCCTCCGTGGCGTGGGTGGTGGTCCACGATGCGGCCCGTCCCCTCCTGACCCCCGCCCTGGTGCGCCGGGTGCTGCATGCGGCCCGCCCGAGCGGCGCGGCGACCGCGGCGATCGCGGCGCGGGACACGGTGAAAGTGGCATCCGCCGGCGTCGTGCGGCAGACGCTGGACCGCGACACCATCTGGTTGACGCAGACCCCCCAGGCCTTTCGGGCAGCGCTCCTCCGGGAGGCGCATGACCGGGCCCGTCGGGATGGAGTGCGGGCGACCGACGATGCTGCGCTTGTGGAAACGATGGGCGTGGCGGTGCGGATTGTGGAGGGGGAGGTGCTCAACCTAAAGGTGACCACGCCGGAGGACCTGGCGATCGCCGAGGCCGTCGTCCGGCGGTGGGAAGGGGCGGAGGACCGGCGCACGGGGATCGGCTACGACGTCCACCGGCTGATGGCGGGGCGGCGTCTCGTGCTGGGTGGAATTGAGATTCCTTACGAGCGCGGCCTGGCTGGTCATTCCGACGCGGATGTCATCCTGCACGCCATCATGGATGCGTTGCTCGGCGCCGCCGGCCTCCCCGACATCGGACAGCACTTTCCTTCGGAGGATATCCGATACCGAGACGCCGACAGCCGCACGCTCCTGCGGGAGGTGGTCGCGCGGCTGCATCAGGCCGGCTACACCCCCGCCCAGGTCGATGTCGTCATCCTGGCGGAGGCCCCGCGTCTGGCGTCGTATCTTCCGGGCATGCGGCGGGTTATCGCCGAGGTCCTGACCATCGAAGAGCGCGCGGTGGGGCTGAAAGCCACGACCACGGAGGGGCTGGGGGCGATCGGGCGGGGCGAGGGGATCGCCGCGCAGGCGATCGTGACGGTGATACGGCAGCGCTGATGAGACGCAACCAGAGGCGCGGCGGATGAGACGCAAGGAGGTCCGGCTCCGCAAGGAGCGACAGGCACGGCGCTACCACCGGACGCTGGAGCGTCTGCGGGAGGAGCCCCGGCTGCTCTTCATCGAGCGGGCCGCCTTGCGCGATCCGATCGCCGTGGAGGTCGCCGCCGTGCCCGCCCGGCACCGGCTGGGCGGGTTCTGGCGAGGGACCGACTTCTACCACATCCACAGGGTCGTCGAGACGCGGCGCGAGCACGACGCGGTGTACTATCGCGTCATCACCGACCGCGGCTGCTTCGACCTCCGCCGGTACCGGCAGATGGAACCGTGGACCCTTCGACTCTCCGTGGGGTGGGAGTTGACGGCCGAACTCGACGCGATCGAGGTGACGCGGCCATTCTGACCGTCTACAATACCTTCGCCAAACGTCAGGAACCCTTCGCGCCGCTGGAGTCCGGCACGGTGCGCCTGTACGTGTGCGGGCCGAACCTCTACGGCCCAGCGCACGTGGGGCATGGTTTCAGTTACGCTTTCTTCGACGTGGTGCGCCGCTACCTGGAGTACCGCGGCTACACGGTGATCCACGTCCAGAACTTCACCGACATCGAGGACCGCATCATCGAACGCGCGGTGCGGGAAGGGCGGACGATCTTCGAGATCTCCCAGGAATATATCGACCGGTTCTTTCGGGAGATGGATGCGCTGGGAGTCCGCCGGGCCCACCACTACCCGCGCGCCTCGGAGGTCATCCCCACGATCATCGAGATCATCCAGGGGCTGATCGCCCGGGGGCACGCCTACCCGGTCGACGGGGACGTCTACTTTCACGTGACCTCGTTCCCCCGCTACGGCCGATTGAGCGGCCGATCGCTGGACGAGATGCAAGCGGGCGCCAGGGTTGAGCCAGACCCCCGCAAGCAGCACCCGATGGACTTCGCCCTCTGGAAGGCCAGCAAACCCGGCGAGCCCTGCTGGCTCAGTCCTTGGGGAGCGGGGCGGCCGGGATGGCACATCGAGTGCTCCGCCATGAACCTGCAGTACCTGGGGGAGCAGGTGGACATCCACGGCGGAGGGGAGGATGTGGTCTTCCCGCACCACGAGAACGAGATCGCCCAGTCCGAGGCCTTCACGGGAGCATCCCCCTTCGTGCGGTACTGGCTGCACAATGCCCTGATGAAGCCCCCGCTCGGCGAGGAGATGCATCGGCATCTCGGCAACTTCGTCTCGCTGGAGGAGGTCCTGAAGCAGTACGAGCCCGATGCGATCCGGATGTTCTACCTCAGCGCGCACTACCGCACACCGCTGCGCTGGACCGACGACGCGGTGCGCGCCGCCGCGCGGGGGCTGGAGCGGCTGCGTACGGCGCTGGCCAACGTGGAGGACGCCATCGCCCGGACGACCGACCAGGCGGACGGCGGGCTCGACGATGTGGCGAAGCGGGCGCGAGCGGCCTTCGAGCAGGCGATGGATGATGACTTCAACACACCGCAGGCAGCGGCCGTGCTGTTCGCCCTGGCGAGCGAGATCAACAAGGTGGCCGACGGGATCGCCAAAGGGGTGGCCGAGGGGCGGGCGGGGCTGTGGATCGCCACGGATACTCTGCGCGAACTCGCCAGGGTGCTTGGCCTCTCGCTCCGGCGAGCCGGCCTCCCCCCCGACATCCTCGAGGCGTTGCAAGCGCTGCTCCAGGAGGCGCGGCAGCACTCCCGTGACCTCTTCCCCGATGCCGCGGATTCCCGCGATCCCGAGGAGATGATCGCGACGCTGCTCGAGGGGCGGCAACGGGCGCGGGAGATGCGCGGGTACGCGCTGGCCGATCGCGTGCGCTCCCGGCTGGGTGAACTGGGCATCATCGTCGAGGATCTGCCGGGCGGCGCGCGATGGCGGGCGCGGCCGCGAGCGACGGACCCGCAAGGATCTCGCCCGTAGATGCCATCGGTGAGAAGCCATCCAGCGGGGACGCGCCTGTCCGGTCAGTGGCCGATTTGGGCATAGCGATGACAGATCAGATCGAGGGACGGCATCCCGTGCGTGAGGCGCTGGCGGGCGGGCGGCCGATCCGCAAAGTGCTCGTCGCTCGGACGAGCCGGCAGGCGCCCCCGCTGCGAGAGATCGTCGCCCTGGCGCGGAGGCGGCACGTCACGGTGCAGGAGGTCGATCCCCGGTGGCTGGACCGCATCACCCGGACCCACGCCCACCAGGGGGTGATCGCGCTGGCATCCGCGCGCCCCACCGTCGAGGTGGAGGATCTGCTGGAGCGGGCCCGGACCCGCGGGGAGCCGCCGCTCCTGGTCCTGCTGGATGGCATTGAGGATCCGCAGAATACCGGGGCCATCATCCGGGTCGCGGAGGCGGCAGGGGCGCACGGTGTGCTGCTGCCTGCCCGCCGGTCCAGCGGGCTCACGCCGGCCGTGGCCCGGGCCTCGGCGGGAGCGATCGAGTACATCCCGGTGGCTCAGGTGACCAATCTTGTTCGGACGATCGGCGCGCTCAAGCAGGCGGGCCTCTGGGTGGTGGGGGCGGATCCCGCAGGGGAGGATCTGTTTCAGGTGAGCCTGACCCCGCCGCTCGGGGTCGTCATCGGAAGCGAGGGGCGGGGGCTCCGCCGCCTGGTGAGAGAGTCCTGCGACCGTCTCATCCGCATCCCGATGGGTGGCCGGATCGGCTCCCTCAATGCGGCGACCGCTGCGGCCGTGGTGCTCTTCGAGATCCGCCGTCAGGTCCACAGCGTGGGTGGGCGTCGATGAGGCGCGTGCTGACCGTCCTCGGGGCGGTCCTCCTGATCGCGACGCTGGGGTTTGCGCTCGCCCTCTACCGTGACGCCTCGCTGCAGCGCGGCCGCATCCTGCCGGGGGTGAGCATCAATGGCATCCCGGTGGGCGGCCTCACCCCGGCGGCGGCGAAGGTACGCATCGAGGCGGTGGTGGCCGAGCGTCTGGCCCAGACCCTGGGCATCCGGGCCGGCGGGCAGATCTGGCGGCCGACGCTGGCCGACCTCGGTGTCCATGCCGATCTCGACGACGCGGTGGCCGAGGCGTTCGCGCTGGGCCGGGAGGCCAATCCGTTTCGGCGCCTGGTGACCCGCTGGCGCCTGCGAGCCGGCATCAATGTTTCCCTCCGCTTCAGCCGCCGTGACGACGAGGCGATCAGAGCAGTGGTGGCACGGATCGCAGGCGAGGTGACCGCCGAGCCGCGAGACGCTGAAGTCACAGTGGTGGACGGAGCGGTGGTGCTCACTCAGGCGGCCGTCCTGGGGCGGGTCGTGGAGGTGGAGGAGACGGTCGAACGCATCCGATCGGCGATCACGCAGGGGCGGTGGGAGGTCGAGGCCGCCGTCGTGGTCAGGCGGCCGCGCTTCACGACAGAGGCGGCGCTCGCCGTCACGGTCCCGATCGCCCGGTACACCACCCGGTTCGTCAACATCCCCAACCGCAATCACAACATCGCGCTGGCCGCAGGCAAGCTGCGCGGGATGCTCATCCTGCCGGGGGAGGTGTTCTCCTTCAACGCCGCCGTCGGACCCCGCACGCCCGAAGAGGGGTATCTTCCCGCCCCCGTCCTCATCAACAACACCCTCGTGCCCGGCGACGGCGGGGGCGTCTGCCAGGTGTCCTCAACGCTGTTCAACACCGCGCTGCTGGCCGATCTGTCCATCCTGGCGCGAGCCAACCACACGCGACCGGTCGCCTACCTGCCGATCGGCCGGGACGCGACCGTCGTCTATGGGGCGCTAGATCTCCGCTTCCAGAACACGACAGGACACCCTCTCCTGCTGTGGAGCACCGTGCGTGGCCTACGACTCACCGTCACGGTCTACGGCCCGGCGCAGCCTCGCGGGGAGGTGGCGATCATCGTCGGTGAGCGTCGCGTCATTCCTCCGCCGGGACATACCGTGACCCGCGCCGACCCGGAGCTCGACGCGGGTACGACGGTCATCGAAGCGGCCAAGCCGGGTTACCGGGTGCGGACCTATCGGGTGGTCCGGCGCGACGGCGTGGTGGTCAAGCGAGAACTGATCGGCGGGAGTTTCTACCACCCGGTGCCGCGCACGGTGAGGGTGGGCACGCGACCGGTCACCGATGCGAGAGCACCTGCACCCTGAGGACCGGAACGGTGTCATGGCGATCGAGCATCGCACAATGTTCTTGACGCTGTGTGAGACCCGTCCGTATAATTTGTTCGAGCGCCGCGCCAGGGGTTGAAGCCAGGAGATCCCGTGGGGCGTGGCGAGGGAGGAAGAACGTTGGCGCTGGCGCGGCGAGAGAGCGTGGCCTACCATGACATGCCCGACGATGAGCTCGTCAGATCCGCGAAGAACGGTGACACCCTCGCTGCCGACTTCCTGATCAACAAGTACCGCAATTTCGTCCGTGTCAAAGCCAAGGCCTATTTTCTCATCGGCGCGGACCGGGAAGACATTATCCAGGAAGGGATGATTGGGCTCTACAAGGCTATCCGCGACTTCCGGGCGGACAAACTCTCCTCGTTCCGCGCGTTCGCGGAGCTCTGCATCACCCGGCAGATCATCACCGCGATCAAGACCGCCACCCGGCAGAAGCACATTCCGCTCAACTCCTATATCTCGCTGAACAAGCCCATCTATGACGAGGATTCCGACCGGACGCTGCTGGACGTCATCAGCAGCATCAAGGTCAGCGATCCCGAGGAGCTGGTGATTAACCAGGAAGCCTCGACCACGATGCGGGAGCGCATCCGCAAGAACCTTAGCGAGCTCGAGCACAAGGTGCTGACCGCCTACCTGGAGGGGAAATCCTACCAGGAGATGGCGAACGAGCTCAACCGCCACGTCAAGTCCATCGACAATGCCCTCCAGCGGGTGAAGCGTAAGCTGGAGCGGAACCTCGAGGGCGAGGAACGGTAAGTCTACCGCATCGTCTGTCCCCGCTGTCGGAATATCTTTCTGCTGGTGGCTCCTACGGAGGACGAGCCGGTCAAGTGCCCTCGCTGTGGCGAGCGGTTTGAGCCCGACGAAGAAGAGATTCTAGATCCGGAAGATGAGTGAGCGGGTGGGAGGCTAGGCCTTTCCCCGGAACGACACGGGGACCCCTTAGTCCTCGCCTCCCACCCGCTCGCTTATCCGCCGATCTGGATCATGACGCGCTTCTCGGGGAATAACCGTTCCGCAAGAGCGTGTCCGAAGGGTCTCTTGTAGGCCCCTGCCGAAAAGATCTCCTTCATCTCACCATACGACGTGCCCGCACGCAGCGGAGTCAGCAGATCGACTTCATCGTCGCGCAGCAAGCAGAGGCGGAGCCGCCCATCCGCGGTCAGGCGCAGGCGGCCGCACTTCTGGCAGAACGGCTGGCTGACCGAGCTGATGAAGCCCAGCGTCCCGGAGGCGTTCGGGAGACGGTAGGTCCGGGCGGGATCCCCTCCGGACAGGTCGATGGGCGATAGTTCCCCGAGCGCTTCCTCGATGCGCGCCATCGTCTCCTCACTCTTCACGATGCCGGCGTCGGCCACATCGGCGACGGTACCAAACGGCATGACCTCGATGAAGCGGACCTCCCAGGGCCTGTCCAGGGTCAGGCGGGCGAGCGCAACCACTTCCTCCTCATTGAACCCGCGCACGACGACCGCGTTGAGTTTGATCGGCCGGAGCCCCGCTGCCTCCGCCCGCTCGATCCCCGCCAGCACCCGCTCCAGGCGCCCGCCCCGGGTGATGCGCCGGAATTTCTCGGGATCGAGGGTGTCCACGCTGACGTTGACCCGCCGCAGGCCTGCCCGGGCCAGGTCCTCGGCCAGGTACTCCAGGAGGATGCCGTTGGTGGTCATCGCCAGGTCTCGCACGCCGGGGATCTTGCTGATCTCGCGGACCAGATCGACGATCGCCGGGCGGACGGTGGGTTCGCCGCCGGTGAGCCGCACCTTCGTCACGCCGCACTCGGCGGCGATGCGGACCAGCAGCAGCAACTCGTCGTCCCGGAGCAGTTCTTCGGGCGGCCGGAAGTCGATGCCCTCGGCGGGCATGCAGTAGACGCACCGCAGGTTGCAGCGGTCCGTCAGGGAGATTCTGAGGTCAGTGAGCTCGCGCCCGTACTGGTCACGCATCGGAGGCATGGCACCGACTGTGGTGACCGCCATTGTACCATAGGGGCTCCGGATCACGGCGCGGCCTGTTCCCTCACTCCCGTCGCTCTCGAAGGATGGCCGCGTACACCCTGGCGAGAAAGTTGTCGACCGGCGCGCGGTCATCGGTCAGCACGATCGACCTGCCGGCTGACACATAGCGGGAGAGCTCCTCCTGGGAGAGCGCGACCAGGTCGATGGTCGCCGGGACCCCGCGCGGCCGGCGCAGGGCGATGCGTTCAATGTCCAGGCGCCGCTGGGAGGCCAGCACGACGAAGGTCGTTTGCACCTCCTCTTCCCAATCGCGTCCCGCAGGCATGAGGGAGACATGCCGGAACACCTGGCGCAGTGTTCGCACATATGACCGCACAAAGAGGCCGCTGCGGCCGTCCACGATGTTCACCGCGGGCGGGGTGAGGGGATCCGATCGGCCAGGCGGCCTCCGACTGCGTCACCCACCGCGAAGCCGGCGAGGACCGTACCGATGATCCCGGTCCATGTTTCCAGTGAGCTTCCCACCGCGGGTGCGAGCAGCCGGCCCGCCGTGA
>JANONS010000363.1:0-2587 GCA_031420915.1 Armatimonadota bacterium | reverse complement strand
GCCACCCCGCGTGCGCGCGCCTCTGGTCAACGGCGTGGCCATAACTCTGGTGGTCGGCCTCTTTCAGGAGTTGCTGCAGATCTTGTTGCAGGAGGGGACCGTACAGACCGCCATGCGGGAGTTCATCTTCACGCCCGACGGGCTGCCGCCCCGCGGCGCGGCGATCGTTTTCCTGCTCACCGTCGGCGTTACCGCGCTCTGGCGGGCGCGGCGCGCTGCCGTGGGCGGCTGGGTGCTGCGGCGGTCGGCACCACAGCAGCGCCTGCTGCGCCTGCTGGCCCTGGCTCTCGCTCTGGGGGCGGCACTGCTCCTGCCGGTCGTCGGCGGCCTGTTCATCTCCCAGGTCCTGGTGCTCGTGGGTCTCTTCGCGTTGATGGGCCTCGGGCTCAACCTTGAGGTGGGTTTCGCTGGCCTACTCGACCTCGGGTTTGTCGCCTTCTTCGCCATCGGCGCCTACACAGTAGGTCTGCTCACCTCCACGGGCGAACACGGTCTCGTCCACTGGTCCTTCTGGGCGGCGGTGCCGGTGGCGCTGGTCGTCTCCCTGATCTCCGGGGTGCTCTTCGGGCTGCCCATCCTCAGAATCCGCGGTGACTATCTTGCCATTGCCACCCTGGGGTTCGGTGAGATCATCCGCCTATTGGCGCTCTCCGATGCTCTCCGACCGTGGTTCGGAGGATCCCAGGGTGTCCTGTTCATCCCCAAGCCAACGATCGGAAGCTTCGAATTTTCGGGACCGATGCAGATCTACTACCTGACGCTGATCAGCGGCGCGCTGATCGCCTTTGTCGCGGCGCGACTGCGCGATTCGCGACTCGGCCGCGCTTGGATGGCGCTGCGCGAAGACGAGGACGTCGCCGAAGCCATGGGCATCAACCTGGTGAACGTCAAACTGCTCGCCTATGGCATTGGCGGCGCCTTTGCCGGCATGGGCGGGGCGATCTTCGCCGTGCTGCTCGGCTCCATCTTCCCCCACAGCTTCAACCTCCTGATTTCCATCAACGTCCTGGCCCTGATTATCGTCGGCGGAATGGGGAGTCTGCCAGGGGTCGTCGTGGGATCGCTCTTCCTCATCGGTCTCCCTGAGCTGCTCCGGGAGTTCTCTGACTTCCGTTTCCTCCTATATGGGGCGGCGCTGATCATCATGATGCAGTTGAAGCCGGAGGGCCTGTGGCCTTCTGCGGCGGTACGACGCGAGTTGCGCAAGGAGGAAGCGCCCGCCGCGATCACCGCGGAACCCGTGGCTGCAGAGCGGGGGGCGGAGGCGTAGGTGGCTATCCTCACCTCCCGACAGTTGACCAAGCGCTTCGGCGGGCTCGTTGCCCTCAGCGGTCTGGACCTAGAAGTGGCGGAGCGATCCATCCACAGCATCATTGGGCCGAACGGCGCTGGGAAGACCACTTTCTTCAACTGCGTGACGGGTTTCTACCGGGCCGAGGAGGGGCGGAACTTCTTTCACGGGGAACCGATCGATAACCTGACCCCCGACCGGATTACCCGACTGGGGATCGCCCGCACCTACCAGAACATCCGACTCTTCGCCGAGATGACTTGCCTGGAGAACATCCTCGTGGGGATGCACCCCCACTTGAAGTCGTCTTGGGTCGGCGCGATTCTCCGGACGCCGCATACCCGGCGCGATGAAGAGCAGGCCCACGACGAAGCGATCCGGCTGCTGCAGTTCGTCATGTTGCGCGGCAAGGGGGATTTCCTGGCCAGAAACTTGCCCTACGGGGAACAGCGGCGCCTGGAGGTTGCCCGCGCCCTTGCCAGCCGGCCGAAACTCCTCCTACTGGACGAGCCCACCGCGGGGATGAACCCTCGCGAGTCCCTGGATACGATGGCGTTCATCCGTCGGCTTCGCGACGAGTTGGGGATCACCGTCCTCCTGATCGAGCACAACATGCGGGTGGTGATGGGGATCTCCGAGCGGGTGACCGTACTGGACTTCGGACAAAAGATCGCCGAGGGCACCGCTGAGCAGGTGCGGAACGATCCCCGGGTCATTGAGGCCTACCTGGGCACCCGGCGGGGCGCGGCGGAGGTCGGGGCGTAACCGTGGCCCTGCTGGAACTCGTGAACCTGCACGTATACTACGGGAATATCCACGCGCTGAAGGGTATCTCCCTTCAGGTGGAGGAGGGGGAGATCGTCGCGCTGCTGGGGAGCAATGGGGCGGGTAAGACCACCACGCTGCGGACGATCTCAGGCCTGCTGCGTCCCCGCGAGGGGACGGTGCGCCTGAGGGGGGAGCCGATCGATCATCTGCCTCCCCATGACATCGTGTTCCGGGGCATCGGCCACGCGCCGGAAGGCCGGCGGATCTTCGCGCGGCTCACCGTGAGCGAGAACCTGGAGATGGGGGCCTACGCCCGCACGGACACGGCGGGCATCCGCGACGACCTGGAGCGGGTCTTCGCCCTCTTTCCCCGCCTGCGGGAGCGGATCGGTCAGGTGGCGGGCACGCTTTCGGGCGGGGAGCAGCAGATGCTGGCCATCGGGCGGGCGCTGATGGCGCGTCCTCGCGTCCTGCTGCTGGACGAACCCTCGATGGGGCTGGCGCCCGTTCTGGTCGAGCAGATCTTCG
>JANONS010000362.1:0-2349 GCA_031420915.1 Armatimonadota bacterium | reverse complement strand
AGGTACCGGATTTGTTTCCGGTGGACCAGTGAAGGTCCGTCGGGCGTGGAGATTGTGGACTACCACTAATCGCTGACACAAAGGAGGGACAGTCATGGTTCGGGTGCCGACGCATCGGGAACCCACTCATCCCGGCGAGATGTTGTTGGAGGAATTTCTAACGCCCATGGGGCTCTCCCAGCGGGACCTCGCTCGTGGCATTCGGGTCCCCTATCAGAGGGTGAACGAGCTAATCAACCGTCGGCGTGGGATCACGCCGGGTACCGCCTTGAGGCTTGCGAAGTTCTTTGGAAACTCGCCGGGCTTCTGGATGAACCTTCAGCTTCGGTGGGACCTTTATCGAACGCGGGTGGTCGAAGCAGAGACGCTCAGGAGGATCCGTCCCGTTCGTGCTGCCCGGGTGAGTAACAAGCCTGCGGTCTTGGACCTTCTCACACGCGGCTAGAGCGGCCTGAGTGGTACGGTCCGGATCGTCGAGACCCTGCTTGGCGACGCAAGACTGTCGACGAGGCCGAGGCACTTTTCGCGGAGTTGGGGCTTACGTCTTCGTTCTGGAATCTGCGGCCCGCCCACTGATATTGCAGCGAACAAGAGCGTTCGTAGGGAACCGAACCCGTGAACCATAGCGAGATCGTCAGCTTCATCTGGGGCGTCGCGGACCTGATCCGCGACACGTTCAAGCGCGGCAAGTACCAGGACGTCATCCTGCCGCTGACGGTCCTGCGGCGGCTGGACGACGCCATCATCCGCCTCAAGGAACTGCGCACCGCGCTCATCTCCGCCGCGGTCACCGGCAGGATCGACGTCCGGGAGCACGCCGCATGAGCTTCGCGCCGCGCTTTACTATCTCGAACCCGATCACCGCAGCGCTGACGCGGATCGAGCGGGCGCGCGGCTTCCTCGAGGCGGCGAAGCTCTCGGAGGACTGGATACGCCGGATGGGCGAGCGGGCGCTCGTCCTCGAGGCGCACCACACGACCCACATCGAGGGGACGCGGCTCACGCTCGAGCAGGCCGAGCGGCTGTGGGCCGGCGAGCGGGTTCCGGAGGCCGACCCGGAAGACGCCCGGGAACTGCTGAACTACCGCGCGGCGTTCGAATTCGTGTCGCAGTACCTCGGGAGCGGCGGGCCGATCACCGAGGGGCTCATCCGCGAGATCCACAAGCGGCTGGTCGAGGGCGTGCGCGGAGGCTCCGCCGCGCCGGGCGAGTACCGGCGGGTGCAGAACTACGTCGTCAACGCGGCGACGCAGGAGGTCGTCTACACGCCGCCCCCGGCCCACGACGTGCCGATCCTCATGCAGGAGCTGGTGGCGCGGCTGAACGCGGAGCGTGAGGTGCATCCCGTGCTCGCGAGCGGCGTCGCCCAGTTCCAGCTCGTCCACATCCACCCGTTCCTGGACGGCAACGGCCGCGCCTCGCGCCTGCTCTCGACGTTCTGCCTCTACCGGGCGGGCTACGACTTCAAGCGGCTCTTTACGATCAGCGAGTACTACGACCGCGACCGGCCGGCGTTCTACCAAGCCATCCAGAGCGTGCGCGAGCGGGACATGGACCTGACGGGGTGGCTGGAGTTCTTCACCGAGGGGCTCGCCACCCATCTCGGTGAGGTGCAGGCGCGCGGCGAGCGGGCCATCCGGCGGGACGTCCTCGCGCGTGAGCACGGCCTCTCGGAACGGCAGGCGCTCGCCCTCGGCCACGTGCTCGAACACGGCCGGCTCACGATCCAGGAGTACCAGGCCCTCTGCCCTGAGGCCAACCGGCGGACGCTCCAGAGGGACCTCAGGGAGCTGGTTGAGAAGGGCCTCCTGGCGCCGGAGGGCCGGACCAACCGCCTGCAATACCTTGCGGGAAATGGGCTTAGGTGAACTTGCGACAGACTCGCGACACGGCTTGCGACAGACTTGCGGCAGGACTCGCGCCATGAGCCCCGAGGTCTCCGAGCGCAGCTTCGAGGAGGCCATCGAGTGCGGGCTGCTCCAGGATGGCCCGGACGCCTGCATTGGAGACGCGACCGCCGTCCGCGAAGCGGCGCTGCCCTATGGCGACACCCTGCCGGGCGGCTACCGGAAGCGTTCGCCCGAGGACTACGACCGGGCGCTCTGCCTCCTCCCGCGCGACGCGCGCGCGCGCCCTGCTCCTGCCGCGCCTGATGAGCGGGGAGATTAGGCGTAGGCGTCGTGGACGCGCTGTCGTCGCGGTGTGCGCGCCAACGGGCTGGGCTTAGGGACTGCATGCGGATCATTGCCGATGGCTTGACAAGCCATCGGCGAGAAATACAATACAGCGCGCGCGTGATTTCGCGGACTTCGATCTGGAGCGCGCCTTCGCGACCGTGGCCAGCGTCGC
>JANONS010000361.1:0-2040 GCA_031420915.1 Armatimonadota bacterium | reverse complement strand
GGCAGGTGAAGGCCACCTCCGGCGGAGGCATCTACTTTTCGCTGGTGGCGGGGCGGCTGGCGGCTGAGGCCGCCACGGCGACGCTCGGCGGCGACCCCCATGCGCTGCGCCGCTACGAGCAGGCGTGGCGGCGGCGCTTCGGCCGCGAGCTTGTCTTCACGACGACCGTCAGGCGGATGCTCAACGCGCTCTCGGACCCAGACCTCTCGCGTCTCATCCGCAGCATTGCGCACAACCCCCTGCTGCAGCACGCAATCGAAGAGCACGGCGACACGCAGTACCAGTCCCGCCTGCTCCGGCCCGTCCTGCGGCAGGTGCTGCGATCCTGGCGCGCGGCGGCGTTGGCCCCGATGGTGCTGCGGGCGCTGGTCCGGGGGCTGATGGCCTCCGATGACGAGACAGCGCTGGAGCGCCGCGGGGTGGCGACGGAGCTCCGGGACGATCGCGGCCCCGGGGCGATCACGTAGGAGGAACGGCCGCCGCTATCGTATCCTAACCGTATGCGCGTCATCGCCGACCTCCATCTCCACTCCAAGTACAGCCGGGCCACCAGCCGGGACATGGACGTCGAGAACCTGGCCCGCTGGTGCAAGCTCAAGGGCATCACGCTGGTGGGCACGGGCGACTTCACCCACCCGGTCTGGTTCCGAGAACTGCGGGCCAAACTGAAACCCACCGGCCGCGGACTCTTCACCTACGATGGAGTCCATTTCCTGCTCAGCGTGGAGGTCTCCAACATTTACCCGCAGGGGGGGCGGCTGCGGAAGATCCACAACGTGATCCTGGCCCCCTCCTTCGAGGTGGTCGAGCGCATCAACGCGGTGCTCGGACGGTTCGGCAACCTGATGGCGGACGGCCGGCCGACCCTCTCGCTGCCCTCGGACAAACTCGTCGAGTACATCGTGGACCTCTCGCCGGAGTGCCTGATCATCCCGGCGCACGTCTGGACCCCCTGGTTCTCGCTGTACGGATCCAACTCGGGCTTCGATGCGCTCTCGGAGTGCTTTCGCGATCAGACGCGGCATATCGTCGCCGCCGAGACTGGGCTTTCGAGCGACCCGCCGATGAACTGGCGCCTCTCCGAACTGGACCGGGTGATGCTGATGAGCAACTCTGACGCGCACTCGCCGGCGAAACTGGGGCGGGAGGCCAACGTCTTCGAGATGGATCTCGACTACGGAGAACTGGTGCGCATTTTTCGGGAGAAGGACACCTCGCGCTTCCTGTACACGATCGAGTTCTTCCCGGAAGAGGGCAAGTATCATTTCGACGGGCATCGCAACTGCAGCCAGCGACTCGCGCCCAAAGAGGCGAAGGCGCTGAATAACGTCTGCCCCGTTTGCCGGCGGCCGCTGACGGTGGGCGTGTTGCACCGCGTGGAGATGCTGGCCGACCGTGAGGAGGGGTACGTCCCCGAAGCCGCGGTGCCCTATCGCAACCTGATCCCGCTGGAGGAGATCGTCGCGGAGGCTCGGGGCGCGGGGGTGGGGACGGGTGGGGTGCGGGAGGAGTACCTGACACTGTGCCGCGAGTTCGGCGGAGAGTTCGCCGTCCTGCTTGATGTCCCCCTGGATGATCTCGCCCGGACGGCTTCCCCCCGGGTGGTAGAGGGACTGCGCCACGTCCGCGAAGGGCAGGTCCTGATCAAACCCGGGTACGACGGGGTCTTCGGTGAGGTCCACATCTTCGAGGCGCCGAAGTCGCCCGCCGCCCAGGAGCCCGTCCTGGCCGGTGAGGAGGCCGCCTCACAGATCAGGCTCTTCTGATCAGTGTGGGATGTGGAGCGGCAGGATCTTTCCCCGCGGACTGGCGTACGGAACTTCCCGTCGAATGCGAAGTGTCCCCGCGTCTCGCCAGATCCTGGCCATGAGCTGGTTGCCCCCCGGACCCTCCATGAGGCTTTCCAGCAGGTGGGTCAGCAACCGCTCTTCGTTCAGGCTGTTCACCGCAGGATGCACCACGAGGCTCAGCCGGGTCTGCCCGTCAGAGGCTTCCTCTTCCACTAACTGGTAATCTCCAGGGCCTCCCCCAAACTGCGCA
>JANONS010000360.1:0-4083 GCA_031420915.1 Armatimonadota bacterium | reverse complement strand
ACTATGTCGACACGACTGATATCTGGACGAAGCCCGCCCGCGCCAGAATCGCCACATCATGGGCCGGACCCTATTCCGGGCTCATCCTCGCCGGCCTGTCCTCGATCCTGGTGGCACTCATGCCGGCCTCGCCGATCGCTCAGATCCTGCACCGGCTTGCCTTCATCTGGATGCTCATCCTGGTATTCAATCTCATCCCGCTGTTGGAATTGGACGGGTACTTCATGCTGATCGACTGGCTCGAGATCCCGATGCTGCGGGCGCGGGCGCTGGCGTTCGTCCGCAAAGAGCTGTGGACCAAGATCCGCCTGCGGGAGCCGCTGACCCGTCTGGAGCGCCTGCTGGCGTGGTTCGGGGTGCTCTCCGTGGCGTTCTCGGTATTCGCCCTCTTCCTGGCCTACCGGTTCTGGACGCGCCGCGTGGGCCCGGTCGCCCGCGAGTTGTGGGCGGGGGGCACCGGGTCCAAAGCCTTGCTGGCCCTGCTCCTGCTCGTGCTGGCGCTTCCCCTGGTCGTGGGGTGGGGCGGCCGCCTGCTGCGGGCTGGCCGCGCTGCCACCGGCGCGGTTCGGACCGTGTGGCGGAAACCGCGCCGCCGGACGCTCCGCGAGCGTGAGGCGCTGGTCAGCCAGGTGCGCTTTCTCTCCCCGCTTTCACAGGAACAGCTCTCAGAGGTGGCAGCCAGGATGGAGCGTTCGACCTTCCGCCCAGGCGACGCTGTCATCACCCATGGCGAGGTGGGAGATCGTTTCTATGTGATCGAGTCAGGGACCGCCGAGGTGTTTGTGGAGAACGAGGCGCAGCCGCGAACGATGCTCTCCACCGGCGACTACTTCGGCG
This sequence comes from Armatimonadota bacterium, assembly GCA_031420915.1. GTDB lineage: Bacteria > Sysuimicrobiota > Sysuimicrobiia > Sysuimicrobiales > Humicultoraceae > JANONS01. Next base: position 3,246 of record JANONS010000360.1, on the reverse strand, counting down.
AACTCGCCCTCCTGTATGGCGTTCACCGGACGGCCACGGTGCGGGCCGCATCCCTTCTCAGCGTCCTGTGGCTGCGGAAGGGAGATTTCGAGCGGCTCCTGGCCAGCCATGTGGCCGCCTCGGCCCGGGTCGATGAGGCCATCGATGCGCTCGAACGCCTGAGAGCCTTTGCCATCTTTGCCGGTCTCTCCTCACGGGAACTGGACGAGCTAGCCCGCCATCTCGTGCACGAGCGGTTTCCGGCCGGGGCCACCGTGGTTCAGGAAGGGGCACCAGGTGACTCGTTCTACCTGATCGATTCCGGGCAGGCCGAGGCGACGACGGGCGGGCGCCGGGTGAGGATCATGCAGCGTGGAGATTACTTCGGCGAGATCGCGCTCCTCCTCGACGTCCCGCGCACGGCGACGGTGCGCGCGCTGACGCCGTTGGAGGTCTTCAAACTCAGTCGAGCGGATTTTGACGCGCTGGTGGGGACAATGCTAGCTCAGATCGCCGGGACGCTGGAGGAAGTCGGCCGGGAACGACTGGCTGACGTTGGCTCCGCCGGCCGGTAGAACGAACGCTGGAGGGATGAGGGTGGACTGCTGGATCGACAGGAAGACGGCCTTGGGCGTCTGCCGGTTTTGCGGGCGCGGGATTTGCCAGGAGCATGCCAAATTTCACCCGTACATTCTGCAACTCTACAACTCGGAGACCAAAAAGGCGGTCATGGCCCTGGTCGTCGACGACGCCCTCTACTGCGGCGTCTGCAAGCCGCGCCCTGAGCCTGTGGAACTGCGCGAGTTGGAGTGAGGCTGGGTGTGACGCACGGATCCGACGGATTGCAGCGTTCGCTCCTGCCGAACGGAATGCGAATCGTGACTGCGCTCCGGCCGGAGAGCCCGCTGGCCGCGGTCAAACTGTTCTTCAAGGTGGGCAGCCGCCATGACGGAGCCTATCCCGGGATCGCCCATTTCCTCGAACACCTGCTCTTCGGCAGCCCCTCGCGTCCCGCGCAGGCGATCTATCAGGCCGTGGAAGCCATCGGCGGCGAGGTGAACGCGGTCACCACGCGCGAGTACACCGCGCTGCAGGCAGTGGTCCTTGCGCCCTATGCGGAGACGGTGGTGAACCGCTTCGCCGACCTCCTCGTCCCCGGTTCCTTCGACCCCGACGTGGTGGAACGCGAGCGGGGGATTATCGTTGACGAGATCGCCCTCATCAGTGACTCCTACCAGATCATCTGGGATCTCTTCCTCCAGGCCCTGTGGAACAGCCACCCGCTCGCGCGGCCGATCGCAGGCACCCGCGAGTCGGTGCGTGCGCTGCCTACCGCGGCGCTGACCGCCCACTGGGAGCGCTACTTCGCCGCCGACCGCATCGTCCTGGCGGCCGCCGGGAACGTTGAGCATGATACGCTGGTGCGCGTTGTTGAGGCGCGGTTCGGATCCCTGCGCCCCGGGCCTCCGCTGCAGAATGGTGATGCCGGCGGAACAGCCACGGCGCGGGCCTTCCTGGAGAAAGATACGCACCAGACACACCTGACGCTGGGCGTCGAGGCGACGGCGATGGCAGACCCGCGCCGGTACACGGTGCGCCTGCTTGACATCGTGCTCGGGCAGGGCGCCAGTTCGCGGCTGCACCACGCCCTCCGCACGGAGCGCGGCCTCGTCTACAATGTCTCATCGGTCGCCATGAGCTATGCGGATCGAGGCTATCTGGCGGTGTACACCGCGTGCGCGCCTGAAAATGTTGAGACCGTCAGCACGGCCATCCTTGACGAACTGGACCGGGTGCGGCAGAAAGGGATCAGCGCGGCCGAGCTCGCAGCTGCGAAGACGAACTACGAGGGTTCGCTCGCGCGATCCTTCGAAACTGTCCTCTCCCTGGCCAGCATCATCGGGATCGAAGAACTCCTCCACCGGATCGTGCCATTCGCCGAGAGCGTGGCGCGGATCCGGGAGGTGACGACCGCGGAGGTGCAGCAGACGGCCGCGGAGGTGCTCTCGCTCGACCGGTACGCCATCGCGGTGATCGGGAGGCGCTGGCAGGATGCCTGAGGCCGAGAGCGACGACACCCTGATCGCCCGCTGCCTGCGGCATGAGGAGGAGGCCTGGCGCGCTCTCGTGGAGCGGTACGCCTCCTATATCTACACCATCGCCGCCCGGGGTTTCGGCCTCGAGGGGGATGATGCCCGGGAAGTCTTTCAGGAGAGCCTGATCAAGGTGTTTGAGGGCCTGCCGGGATACCGGCGTGAGGGGCAGTTCCGGGCCTGGCTGAGGCGGGTGGTTCTGAACGTCTGCACCGCCTCCCTGCGGCGGCGGCGGCCCACCGAGGCGCTGCATGAAGGGATGGTCGACCCTGCTCAAGAAGAAACCCTCGAGCAGGTCGAACGGGCGTACGTCCTTACCCAGGCTCTCCGCGACCTCGAAGCCCCCTGCCGGCAGATCATCTCCCTGTTCTTCTTCGAGGCGCAGCCCTACCAAGCCATCGCCACGACGCTGGCTATCCCCGAGGGCACGGTTGGCAGCCGGCTGGCCAGGTGCCTCACGAAGCTCCGGTCAAAGGTCCGTCAACTGCGCTAAGGGCAGAGGGAAGAAATCGGGTGGCCGGCGCATCTAGGTATGCAGGGAGGCGGTCCATGAGTCACATCGATGAGGAGCGGCTTGCGGCATTCGCTGCCGGCCTGCTGACAGAGCCCGAGCGAAACGAAGTCGCAAGCCACCTCCAGACGTGCGCAGAGTGCCGCCCCCTGGCGGAAGAATATCGCGAGATGGTCGGGGGGATTCGGATGTGGGCGCAGGTGCCTGCAGAGGTGGTCGACGACGGACTGCGCCCCCTGGTGCAGCGCGCCCGCCTCCACCGGCTGCTGGGTCAGTTGCTCGCCGATCCCTCGATGCGCCACCAGGCCGCGCAGAATCCAGAGAGGCTGCTGGCGGCCCACGGGGTCACCCCCACGCCCCAACTCCTGGCGGCGTTCAAGGAACTCGACATCTCGCGGCTGGAGAGGTTTTCGGGCGCACTGGACGAGCGGATCACCAAACTGATGAACTCGATGGAGTGAGCGCAGAGCACACCGTCTGATGATCAACGCGGAAAGGAGGTGAAAGACATGTCGAAGGCTGGCGTAGAGGCCCTGGTGAAGAAGGCGATGGCGGATGAGACGTTCCGCCGGCAGCTCCAGGAGAGCCCTGACGCCGCGATCCGTGGGTACGATCTGACGACCGAGGAGATCGCAGCGATCAAGAAGCATGACGCCGCAACAC
>JANONS010000359.1:0-5318 GCA_031420915.1 Armatimonadota bacterium | reverse complement strand
TGGCGAAGCGCAGCCCGATCTCCATCGCGATCGGCGTGTGCAGCGACACCGACAGCAGCGCGCTGTCACCCGGCATCACCATCTCCACCCCGTCCGGGAGCTTCACGTCTCCCGTCACGTCCGTCGTCCGGAAGTAGAACTGCGGCCGGTACCCCGTGAAGAACGGCGTGTGCCGCCCCCCCTCTTCCTTCGTCAGCACGTACACCTCCGCCCGGAACTTCAGGTGCGGCTTGATCGTCCCCGGCTTCGCCAGCACCATCCCCCGCTCAATCTCCTCCTTCTCCACCCCTCTGAGCAGCACCCCAATGTTGTCCCCCGCGACCGCCTCCTCGAGCGTCTTCCGAAACATCTCTAGCCCCGTCACCACCGTCCGCCGCGCCTCCGCCCTCAGCCCCACCACCTCGACCTCTTCCCCCACCTTCACCCGCCCCCGCTCCACCCGCCCCGTCGCCACCGTCCCCCGCCCCGTGATCGTGAAGATGTCCTCCACCGCCATCAGAAACGGCTTCTCTACGTCCCGCTGCGGCGTCGGGATCGCCCGGTCCACCGCCTCCATGAGCTCGTACATCTTGTCCACCCACTCGTTCTCCCCCCGCTTCACCTTCGGGTTCGCCTCCAACGCCTCCAACGCCCGTAGCGCTGACCCCCGCACCAGCGGGATCGTCTCCCCCGGAAACTGGTAGTGCGTCAGTAACTCCCGCACCTCCACCTCCACCAGGTCCAGCAGCTCCGCGTCCTCCACCATGTCGACCTTGTTCAGAAACACCACGATGTGCGGTACGTTCACCTGCCGCGCCAATAAGATGTGCTCCCGCGTCTGCGGCATCGGCCCGTCCGCCGCACTCACCACCAGGATCGCCCCATCCATCTGCGCCGCCCCCGTGATCATGTTCTTCACGTAGTCCGCATGCCCCGGACAGTCGATGTGCGCGTAGTGCCGCGCCACCGTCTCATACTCCACGTGCGTGATGTTGATCGTCAGCCCCCGCTCCTTCTCCTCCGGCGCATTGTCAATGTCGTAGTACCCCTTCGCCTGCGCTAACCCCAGCCCCGCTAGCGCATGCGTGATCGCCGCCGTCAGCGTCGTCTTCCCGTGATCGACATGCCCGATCGTCCCCACGTTTACGTGCGGCTTCGTCCGCTGAAACTTCGCCTTCGCCATGTGCTTCCTCCACTCTTAGGACGTTGCGCCCAATTACGGGCTCACTAACGTCATCGGCCGAGGGTCAAGGGGGTGATGCCCCAGGGGTCCCCGTGTCGTTCCGGGGAAGGGCATCGCCCCCTTGACCCTCGGTGTTCACGTCCGTGCCTCCACTTGTCCGCGCACCACCTCGGCGATGGACGCGGGCATCTCCTCGTAGTGCGACGGTTCCATGGTGTAGGTGGCCCGCCCCTGGGTTCCCGAGCGCAACGCGGTGGCGTAGCCAAACATCTCCGCCAGGGGGACCAGGACGCGGATGACGCGAGCCGTCCCCTGCTGTTCCATCGCCGCGATCCGACCGCGGCGGGAGTTGAGGTCGGCGATGACCTCCCCCATGTACCCCTCCGGGGTGATGACCTCCACCCGCATGATCGGCTCCAGCAGGACGGGCTGGGCCTTGCGCGCCGCCTCCTTGAACCCGAGCGAGGCCGCGATCTTGAACGCCATCTCACTGCTGTCCACCTCATGGAAGGACCCGTCGACCAGCACCACCCGGAGATCCACCAGCGGGTAGCCGGCCAGGATCCCCCCCTCGGCGGCCTCGCGGATCCCGGCTTCCACGGCGGAGATGAACTCGCGGGGGATCGCCCCGCGCTTGATCTCGTCCTCGAACTCGATCCCCACACCGCGCCCGAGGGGTTCCACCTCCAGCTCGACATGCCCGTACTGGCCCCTTCCCCCGGTCTGCCGGATGTACCGACCCTCCGCGCGCGCGGGCCGGCGGATCGTCTCCTTATATGCCACCTGGGGCCGCCCGACGTTCGCCTCCACCTTGAACTCCCTGAGCAGCCGGTCGACGATGATCTCCAGGTGCAGCTCCCCCATGCCCGAGATCAGCGTCTGGCCGGTCTCGCTGTCGAAGCGCACCTTAAAGGTAGGATCCTCCTCCGCCAGCTTGGCCAGGGAGGCCGTGAGTTTCTCCTCATCCGCCTTCGTCTTCGGCTCCACGGCGACGGCGATCACGGGGTCGGGGAAGTGGATCGCCTCGAGCACGATCGGCGCGGCCTCGTCGCACAGGGTGTCGCCGGTCGTGGTGACGCGCAGACCCACCGCCGCGACCACATTGCCCGCCCACACCTCCGGGATATCCTCCCGGTGGTTGGCATGCATCTCGAGAATGCGGGAGACGCGCTCCCGCTGTCCCTTGTTGGCGTTGTAGACGTAGGATCCCGATTCGAGGCGGCCGGAGTACACCCGGAAGTAGGTGAGCTTGCCGACATAGGGATCGGTGACGATCTTGAAGGCCAGGGCGGCGAAGGGCGCGGCGGCACTGGGGAGACGCGCCTCAGCCGCGCCGTCCCGCGGGTGGATCCCCGCGACCGGGGGCAGGTCCATCGGCGACGGCAGGTACTCGATGATCGCGTCCAGCAGCGGCTGCACACCCTTGTTCCGGAACGAGGAACCGCACAGCACCGGGACGAGCCGTGCGGTCAGGGTGCCGCGCCGCACGGCCGCGCGGATCTCCTCCTCGGCGATCGGCCCGCCTTCCAGGTACCGGTGGAGCAGGGCATCGTCCGCCTCGGCCGCGGCTTCAATCAACTGCTCACGCAGGCCTTCGGCCTGCTCCACGAGCCCCGGCGGGATCTCGGTCTCATCCGAGCGAGTGCCCAGGTCGTCGAGGTAGACGATGGACCGCATCCGGATCAGGTCGATCACGCCTTGGAAGCTGTCCTCCGCGCCGATCGGCATCTGGACGGGCACGGCGTTGGCGCCCAGGCGGTCGCGGAGCATCTCCACGACGCGCGTGAAGTCGGCCCCGGTGCGGTCCATCTAGTTGACGAAGACGATACGGGGCACGTGGTAGCGATCGGCCTGGCGCCAGACCGTCTCCGACTGCGGCTGCACCCCTTCGACCGCCGTTAGGAGCACGACCGCGCCGTCAAGCACCCGCAGCGACCGCTCCACCTCGACCGTGAAATCCACGTGGCCGGGCGTATCGATGATGTTGATCCGGTGGTCGCGCCATTCACAGGTGGTGGCGGCGGAGGTGATGGTGATGCCCCGCTCCCGCTCCTGCACCATCCAGTCCATGGTGGCGGAGCCTTCATCGACCTCGCCGATGCGGTGCACCCGGCCCGTATAGAACAGGATGCGCTCCGTCGTCGTCGTCTTGCCCGCATCGATATGTGCGATGATGCCGATGTTCCGGGTTTTGTCCAAACTGACCTGTGTGATCATCGCGACACTCACGAACCGCCGTCCTTTCGTCCAACCCTCTTAGACGTCGACGGCCTCTTCGGCCGTCTTACCACCGATAGTGGGCGAACGCCTTGTTGGCCTCCGCCATGCGGTGCATGTCCTCTCGCTTCTTCACGGCGGCGCCCTGCCCCGCCGACGCGTCCAGGATCTCGGCCGCCAGCTTGTCTGTCATGCGCCGCCGGTCTTTGCGTGCCTGCGCGACGGCCACCAGCCACCGCAGGCCCAGCGACATCCGCCGGTCCGGCCGCACTTCGATCGGGACCTGGTAGGTGGCGCCCCCCACCCGACGGGGGCGGACCTCCAGCAGCGGCATCACATTCTGGAGGGCCCGGTCCAGCACTTTGACCGGGTCCTGTCCCGCCTTCTCCTTGACCTCCTCGAACGCCCGGTAGACGATGCGCTCGGCCACGCTCTTCTTCCCGCGCTCCATGACCTTGTTGATGAGCCGCTGCACGACCACGTTGTTGTGCACGGGATCCGGGCTGATCGTGCGGCGAGCAACGGCCCCCTTCCTCGGCATGATGTCCTCCTAGGCCTGCTTGGGGCGCTTGGCCCCGTACTTGGACCGACCTCGCCGCCGATCCACTACCCCGGCGGCGTCGAGCGCGCCACGGATGATGTGGTAGCGAATCCCCGGCAGGTCTCGCACCCGCCCGCCCCGGATGAGCACGACCGAGTGCTCCTGCAGATTGTGCCCGATCCCCGGGATGTAGGCGGTCACCTCTTTGGCATTGGTCAGCCGCACCCGGGCGATCTTGCGCAGGGCGGAGTTCGGTTTCTTCGGGGTGGTGGTCTTCACCTGAATGCACACCCCCCGCCGCTGCGGACTGCCGCCGAGGGCCGGGGACTTTCCCTTTCCCCGTGTCATGTGGCGACCGCGTCGCACCAGTTGCGTGATCGTCGGCATCGTTCTCCTCCTGACACAGACAGACAGCCCTCCACCTCAAGGGAAGAGGGCCGAAGCCCGCGCGATGTCCGGAGGGTTCCCCGGATTATCGCAAGGTCATCTTCGCCCCGCCTAGCTGCTGCGCCATACGAGGCACCGGAGGTGGTGCCCTGCGGCGCATCTAAGGTGCTCTCCGGGGAGGATGTCGCACGCGCAGTGGTGGAGAGCCCCGATTGTTACGGTGACGACGGTTGCGGCCCCAGCACGGCGGCCGCCGCCGCTCCCACCGCGATCCCGCACGCCCGGCCCAGGTCTCGCATGGAGTCCACCTCAACCAGCGGAACCCCGTGCGTTCGGGCAGCCGAGACGACCGGCGCCGTGACCTTCCGGTCGGCATCCCGGGCCACCAGCACCAACACCGCCCGGCCTTGCTCGACCGCTCTGACCGTCTGGCTGGCCCCGACCGCGCGCGCTTCCGCTGCCCGGATCTGCTCCAAGGGCAGAGAAACAGCGGCCATGGCTCAACCTGACGAAGTTTAGCACCCGTTTTGAGGGATGTCAAAAGGAACCGGCCGCGCCGGGCGAGGGGGCTGGCGAGCCGCCACAAGAGTGCTCCGGATATGTCTAAAATCTCCCTCAATTGTGCATAACCTCCCCAAGTGTTGCTCATCATGTCACGTCGGAAGGTCGCCATGATCAGCCATCCGTGTCAGTCGGCGGATGCCGGAGCATGAAAACCATGCGTCCACCGGGCAATCCCTTGCAGCAGCGTCTCCTGGGCGTCCTTGACGATCACGCCTCAGGGGACGGGATGACTGCCGAGGGCCTGGCCACGCTGCTCTCGCTCCCGGTCCCGGAGGTCGAGGCCGAACTGGACACCCTGGTGCACCTGGGCAACCTGGCCCGGCGGGCGGCCGCCGGCGGCGAGGTGCAGTACAGCGCCGCCCCGCGGCGGAAGTTGCTCGGGAGGATGCTCGTCGACAACGGGGTCATCACTGAGGAGCAGCTGCAGGAGGCGCTTGCCGAGCAGAC
>JANONS010000358.1:0-11503 GCA_031420915.1 Armatimonadota bacterium | reverse complement strand
GGCAGGATTCATCGCGGCGCCCGTCAGCGGTCCGGCGGCCATGATGTCGAGGGCGACGGTCCGGGTCGGGGCCAAACAATGCCGCGAGGGGGAAGGGGTTATGTAGAGGAGGACGGGCGGAGGGGGAACGCCGACGCGCTGCTCCGCCTTTCCGGGCCGGGCGACACCCGGATCCACCCCCCGTCCTCGCGGCAGGGATAGATCGCGAGGCTGAGGTCCCCAACCTCCTTCCGCTTCCACTCTGGGTAGATCGGATACGGGTAGAGGTTCTGGCCCGTCCGGAGATCGAACAGGTAGTGGTGAGTGGGACAGTCCACTGCCTCCCCGCGGATCGTGCCCTCCGCGAGCGGCGTCCCCTCGTGCGGGCAGAGCGCCTCCGCGGCAACGACCTCACCGGAGCGCAACCGCGCGAGGAGCACACGCCGGCTGCCGATCCGCACTTCCCGGAGCCCCCCCGGCGGCAGCTCCTTGGAGCGGAGGACCGGCGTCTCGCCTCCGGCTCTGGCCCCCCGTCCTGCCACAGCGCTCATCGGTCGCCGGGTCGAGGGAGGCTCGCGAGATCCCTCGACGACCATGGACATGCTACCGGCGGCCGATGTCGGCGCTCATGAACCGCGACACATAGGGCGACTCTCCCGGCGTGCCCCGACGGAAGTGCCCCGACGGACCCTCGCCCAGGAACTCCGAGAACCAGGACTCGTGCTCGACCTCCTCGTTCAGGATCGCGAGGGAGAGGTCGTAGGTGCGGTGATCTTTGCCGGCCGTGTAGTTACAGATGTCCGTGTAGGTTCGAACGGCGCACCGCTCGGCCTCGACGAGGACCGTGAGCAGGTCCGTCATGGACTGGTCCTTCGGGGTTTTCCCGCCGGCGAGGGAATCCGGCAGGTACGCGTCGGGGCAACCCGCCCGATCGGCGAACGTGCGGATGTCGCGCGGCAGCTCCCCGCGCAGCTCGTAGATGCGAGGCACGAGCGCCTCGAAGTGGTTGCGATCCTCGATGCGGGCGTCTTCGATGATCTCCTTGAGGCCCTCACCCTCCATCCCGATCGCGGCCACTCGCAGGATCGTGTAGTAGTAGAAAGTCGTGAACTCGGCACCGGCGGCGGCGACGAGCTTGTCGATCAGGACCTTCACATCCAGTCCCGCTTCCTCAACCATCTGACGGGCAACCTTTGCCATCGTCCTCCTCCTTCTGGGATCAATCTCTATTCGGAACCGACATCTGAGCTCCCGCTATTCGCGGTTCGCGGGGTCCTACACGGCCTCCTCACCTCCTCCGGCGGCTCCAGCACCGGAACACGCCGCCACTTGTCCAGATAGAAAACCTGGCCCCTCAGGATGGCTTGGATCTCTAACACCGGCCTCATGCGGCCCGTCGCCACGAAGCCAACCGTGACCGCCGGGTTGAAGTGGCCGCCGGAGATCGCCCCGAGAGCAGCCACCATCACGGCGATGGTGAGCCCATGGGCGAGGCCGATCGACGCCAGGCTCACGAGCCCGTCCGGTGCCCCTGCGATCCTGGCCCCTGAAATCGATAGGACGCCGATGAAGACTAACGCAAACGTGCCGATCGCTTCAGCGAGCGCGAGTTTCATCCAGTTCGTAGGCACCGCGTCGTCCCCCTCCCTCAGCGATGACGTGCTTCAGACGTTCAGTTCGCGCAGTTCCCCGGTCACCATGTAGACGACGCGCTCCCCGATGTTGGTGATGTGATCGCCCGCCCGCTCCAGGTGCTGCGCGACCAGCAGCAACTCCAGGGCGCGGGGGACCGTCTCCGGATCCCGGATCATGATGTCCAGCAGATTCCGGAAGACCTGGGAGCGGAGCCCGTCCACGATGTCGTCCTTCTGGGCCATGCGTGCGGCTAACTGGGCGTCGCGGGTGCGGAAGGCCTCCAACGCTTCGTGCAACATCTCCTGCACAATCTGCTCCATCTTGGGGATGTCGACTAACGGTTTCACCAGCGGCTCACGGCCCAGCCGCCGGGTGGCCCGGGAGATCCCCTCCGCATGGTCGGCCATGCGCTCGATGTCGATGGTGATGGCGAAGACCGACGCGATCGTCCGCAGGTCGCGGGCCATGGGCTGCTGGGTGGCCAGCAGCCGCATGCAGCGCTCCTCCAGTTCCAGGTGCATGGCGTCGATCTGTTCGTCTTCGGCGATGACCTGCTCGGCCGCCTGAAGGTCCCGCTGCTTCAGGGCCTCGACGGCGAGACGGATGGCCTCGCCGGCACGGACGCCCATCGCCGCCACGTCCTCCTGCAGCTGGTGCAGTTCCCGGTCGAAGGTCTCCCGCGTCACCCGTCCTCCTCGCCGCCGGCGGCTGGTGGGGTACTGGTAGACTTTGGCGCTCACCGGGCACCCATCCTCCTCTCCAGAGGCGCAGGGCCCGACCCTGCCCCCGGAGGCGCGTTGTCATCCGAAGCGCCCCGTGATGTAGTCCTCAGTGCGCTTGTCTGTCGGATTCGTGAAGATCTGCTGGGTGGGGCCGAATTCCACCAGTTCGCCATTCAGGAAGAACCCGGTTGAATCGGACACCCGCGCGGCCTCCTGCATATTGTGGGTGACGATCACGATGGTGATGTCTTCGGCCAGTTCGCGGGCCAGTTCTTCGATGCGCAGGGTACTCGCCGGATCCAGCGCCGACGCGGGCTCGTCCATGAGCAGGACCTCCGGGGAGACGGCCAGCGCCCGAGCGATGCACAGCCGCTGCTGCTGCCCGCCGGAGAGGCTCGTCCCGGGTTTGTGCAGGCGGTCCTTCACCTCGTCCCACAGTGCCGCGGCGCGGAGGCTTTGGTCGACGACCTCGTCCAGCCGCCGCCGGTTGCGCTCACCCGCCAGCGTCAAACCCGCGGCGACGTTCTCGTAGACGCTCATGGTGGGGAAGGGATTGGGCTTCTGAAACACCATGCCGATCTGCCGGCGGACAAGCACGGGGTCCACCCCGGGGGCATAGATGTCCTGGCCGTCGAGAAGGATCTCGCCGGAGACCCGGGCACCAGGGACCAGTTCGTGCATGCGGTTCAGGCAGCGCAGGAAGGTAGACTTCCCGCACCCCGAGGGACCGATGATTGCAGTGATCCTGCGCTCCGCGATGGGCAGCGTGATGCCGCGCAGGGCGTGCAGCCGGTCGAACCAGGCATGCACGTTGCGGGCCTGAATGCCCCCCGCGTGCTCGATGAGGGCCGCCGCCGCCCGGCTGGGGAGTCGCTCTGCCTCCATGACACTCTCCATTAGGTTCCTTTCCTTACCGCAGTTTCACCTGCCGGCTGGCCGCGTACCGGGCGGCGATGTTCACCAGCAGGACCAGCGTGACCAGCACCAGCGCGCCCGCCCAGGCCTGTCGGTGCCAGTCGTCAAAAGGGGAAATGGCATAAGCGAAGATCTGCAGCGGCAGCGCGGCGACCGGCTTGAGCGGGTCCCAGTTCCAGAACCGGTTGCCGAACGCGGTGAACAGGAGCGGGGCGGTCTCGCCGGCGATGCGGGCCACCCCGACCATGATCCCCGTGACGATCCCCGCTGCCGCCGTGGGGATGATCACCCGCAGGATCGTCTTCCACTGCGGGACCCCCAGGGCCAGGGAGGCCTCCCGGACGCTCTGCGGCACCAGCCGCACGATCTCCTCGGTGGTGCGCATCACCATGGGGATGAGCATCACCCCCAGGGCCACGCCCCCGGCCAGGGCGCTGAAGTGCCGGAATGGCAGCACCACCAGGACGTAGGCGAACAAGCCCATGACGATGCTGGGCACGCCGTTCATCACATCAGCGGTGAAGCGCGTGAGGTGGGTCAATCGCGCGTTGGGATACTCGGCCAGGAAGACCCCGCCCAGGACGCCCAACGGGATGGCCAGGGCGCCCGCCAGCGCGATGAGCATCAGCGTCCCCGCGATGGCGTTGGCCATGCCGCCACCGGGCTCACCCGCCGGCCCCGGCAGGGCGGTGAAGAACTCCAGGTTGATCGCGCTCGCGCCGGTGCGCATGAGGAAGCCGAGGACGAGGAACAGCGGGGCCAGGACCAGGACCGCGCACCCCAGCGTGAGGACGGACATGGCGCGGCTGATCCACCTGCGCCGGTAGTACGCCATGTGTACCACGGCTATTCCCTGATGGGGGCGAGGCCCCGGGCTACCCGGCCCACCATGACCCGGGCGACGACGTTCACAATGACCGTGACGATCAACAGGACGACGCCGGCGTAGATCAGCGCGGCGACGTAGAGGTCGGAGGTCGCCTCGGTGAACTCGTTGGCAATCACCGCAGGAATCGTATAGGCGGGCGCGAGCAGCGACGCCTTGATCTGCGGGACGTTGCCGATGACCATGGTCACGGCCATGGTCTCCCCCAGCGCCCGGGCCAGGGCCAGGAAGATCGCCCCGATGATCCCCGAGCGGGCGTAGGGCAGGACCGCTGTGCGCGTCGTCTCCCAGCGCGTCGCGCCAAGGGCGAGAGCGGCTTCCCGTTGAGTGATGGGCACGGCGCGCATCACCGCGGTGCTGACGGCGACGATGAAAGGGACGACCATGATCGCCAGGATCAGCCCCGCCGTGAGCATACCGATGCCCAGCGGCGGCCCAGCAAACAGCGGCAGGAAGCTGAGCGAAGATTTCAGCAGTGGCGTAAGCGTGGCGCGCACCCAGGGGACCAGCACGAAGATGCCCCAGAGCCCGAAGACCACACTGGGGATCGCGGCAAGCAGTTCCACCAGGAAGCCGACGGGGACGCGCAGCCAGCCGGGCGCGAGTTCGGAGAGGAAGATAGCCACGCCCAACCCCAGCGGCACGGCGATCAGCAGAGCCAAGGTGGAGGAGACCAGCGTCCCGTAGACGAAGGGCAGCACGCCGAATTCCCGCGCGACCGGATCCCAGGTCGACGTGACGAAGAAGGCCAGGCCAAATCGTTGCATGGCCGGCCATCCCGCCGAGAGCAGGACCGCCAGGATGGCCCCCATGATCAGCGGCACCGCGGCCGCCATGGCGATCAGCAGCCAGCGGAAATACCGGTCACCGCTCTGGGCGGCGGCCGGTGCGGCGCGGGCGGCGACGATCGAAGTCACGGGACCGTTACAGCAGCGGCTGGCCGCCGGCGGTCACGCTCTTCAGGGTTCCCTCAATCCGGATGACCAGGCTCTTCGGCAGCGGCGCGTAGAGGAGCGTTGGTGCGTACTTCTGGCCCTCGTGGGTGGCCCACCACAGGAACTCCGCCAGGGCTTTCCCCTTCACGCGGTCGGCCTGCTCGCCGTAGATCAGGATCCAGGTGAAGCCCGCGATCGGGTAGACGTCGCGCCCCTCCGGGTTAGTGAAGAAGACACGGTAATCCTGGGGGATCGTCTTCAGAGCACCTTCCATGGCCCTGGTGGTGCTGGAGAGCGTTGGGCGGACGAACTGCCCGGCCCTGTTGCGGACGTGGCCGAAGGTCATCTTGTTGGTCAGGGCGTAGGCCAGCTCGACATAGCCAAGGGAGTTGGGCGTCTGCCGGACGAGGCCTGCCACGCCTTCGTTGCCGCGGCCGCCCAGGCCGGTCGGCCAGTTCACCGAGGTGCCTTCGCCGACCTTGCGCTTCCACTCGGCGCTCACCTTGCTCAGGTAGTTGACCCAGATTGCCGTCGTACCCGAGCCGTCCGCGCGATGCACCACCACGATCTCGGCATTCGGCAGGGTGACCTTCGGGTTGGCCTGGGCGATGCGCGGGTCGTTCCAGCGGGTGATCTTGCCCAGGAAGATGTCGGCCAGGACATCGGGGGTGAAGTTCAGCCCCTGTCCGACGCCCGGCGCATTGTACACGGGGACCACCGCACCGGCGACCATGGGAATGTGCAGCACGCGCCCGCCGGCCTGGGCGATCTGCTCGTCAGTCATCGGGCTATCGCTCGCCCCAAAGTCTACGGTCTTGGCGATGAGCTGTCGGATGCCGCCGCCGGACCCGATCGACTGGTAGTTGATCTGGACGCCCTTCTCCGCGGCGTAGACCTGCGACCACTTCGAGTAGAGGGGGAACGGGAAGGTCGCCCCGGCGCCGTTCAACGTGATCGGTTGCTGCGCGCCCACGGGCGCGGCCCCGGCGATGAGAACGAGGGCCGCCACAACCGCGACTAGCACACGAAGCCCCTGGATCATCTCTGTCCTCCTAGCCTGCGTGATTCGAGCCGACAGGTCCACCTCGACCGTAGACGACCGGGGTCAAGGCCGCTCGAAGGATGGGTGAAGTCTGAGTTAAGGGAAGGTCAACCTTGAGGGTTTACTCGCGGAGGTCGAGACGGTATCCGATGCCGCGCATGGCCAGGATCCGCACACCGGCGCCGCTCTCCACCTTCTTGCGCAGCCAGCCGATGTGGGTGTCCAGAGTGCGGGTATCGCCGAAGTAGTCTTCGCCCCAGACCTCCTGAAGGAGGCGCTCGCGCCGGACCACTTTGCTCTGATGGCGCAGGAGCAGGTGCAGCAGATCAAACTCCTTGGCCGACAACGCGACCGGCGTGCCCGCCACCGTCACCTCGTGCCGCCCGATGTCCATGACCAGACGGCCCGCGACGAGCCGGTCCTCCCGCCCGGTCTGCACCAGGTAGGTCTCCAGCACGTTGGCGATGTCCTCGCAGCGGTCGGTGCTGGCCTCCAGGATCTCGCAGATGTCTTTCCACTTCACGACGTTCTTGGCGTTCATCCGGCCGGCGAAGAGGGCCTCGATGGCGTCGCGCAGCAGGTCGTCCGCACGGTTCTCCAGCCGGTGCAGCGTGCGGGCGTGGGGAAAAACCTCCTGCATCCGCTGCAGCTGGTGGATGGCCTGCCGCAGTTCGTGGGCGGATTCTACGACGACCGCGGCCAACTGGCGCGCCGCCGGGATGATCCGCCGGATGCGGTAAATGACCAGGCGCGCCGCCGCCGCCTCGATTGCGTCCAGTACGTCGTCGAGATAGCCCGTGAGCGCCTTCAGGGCCTCGGGCTGCACTGCGTGTACCTGGGGGACCATCAGCCCGTCAAAGAGATCTCGCGCCACGGCGTCGCCTTTGTGCTCCAGCTCGCGGATGAGCTGCCAGGCCTGATCGAACTCGGTCCGCTTCTCCAGCGCACCGAGCAGCGCCTCCGCGGCCCCGACGATGGCGTCGGCCAATTCCAGCAGCAGTTCGAACTCCCGATCGGCAGCCGCCGTCGGCCGCGCTCTGTCGGGTGCAACCGCGTCGCGGCGGTGATCAGCGCCAGCCATGCCCGCCCACCGTCGCCCGTCCTCCCCGCATCGCCTCGTGTCCCTGCTCTGCCCGCTCGGCCGGCGTCAGCCCCACAGGGCCGGGCGATTCGGGACCCTCCCCCTCCAGCACAGCGATCTACCGCCAACGTCGCTCAGCATCCAAAGTCAGTCTATCATCTGGAGGCCCCGGTCGAGTTGAGAGTAGACTGCCCGTGGAGGTGGCACGAGGTCCATCCGAGAGGGCGATGGTTGAAAGCCTTCAGTGGAGGGCCGTGAGGGACTCGAACCCCCGACGCCCGGGTTAAAAGCCCGGCGCTCTGCCCGCTGAGCTAACGGCCCCCGTACTGTGTCCACACGATTGTATCGGAGCCGGGCGGTGGGCCGCAAGCGCAGCCCCTGCGCGCGTCCCGGCCCGCCTCCGCGAAGCGGCGTGGTCAGCACACGCGGTCAGCTCGCGTCGAGAACGCCGAGAACGCCCCGCAGATTGGCGACCTCATGCGCGGGTGCCAGGCGTGGATCGACAACCGCATCGGCCATCCGGTTCACCCACACCGTGCGGATGCCGAAGGCCGTGGCACCCATCGCATCGGTCGCCGCGCCGGCGACGTGCAGCAGTTCCGTCGGCTGCACCCCCAGAACCTCCAGCGCCCTCCGGTACGCTGAGGGATGCGGCTTAAACTTTCCGCCCTCCGACGAGATGACGTGATCGAAGACCACCGGCAGCGCAGCAAGCAGCGTGCGGAGCATGTCGCCATCACCGTTAGAGAGCGTGGCAAGGATCAGGCGACGGCGGCGCACTTCGGTCAAGACGTCGGCCGCCTCCGGCCAGGGCAGCAGGCGCTCCCAGGCGACGACCAGCGTGCGTACCTCATCCTGGGTCAGCGGCGGCGCAAGGTCCCGCAGGGTATAGCGGACCCCGGCCTCGATCGCTTTCCGGTTGGAGGCCGGCTCGCGGTCGAGCGAGTTCGCCACGAGCAGGTACTCTCGCTGCTTCTGGCGCCAGGCACGGGCGACCGCGGCAGAATCGCCCGCATCACCCCTCCGGTCAAAGAGCTCGGCCACCGCGTGGGTGAGGCCGCCGGGCGTATCGAAGAGCGCGGCGTAGACGTCGAAGGTGACGGCGCGGATCGCCATGGGCCGCCATCGGCTTTCGTGGCGTCCGCGGCAAGGCCCTTCTGGGTATGCAACGAAGTGCTTGATCGCTCCTATGTCGACACAGGCGGCGTCCGGCCGCGGACTGCGGGAGGGGCTCTACTATGGAGTGATAACGGCGTTCTACCTGGCGCCACGCCTCCTCTATTCGCTGCACGTGGACGGTGCGCAGCGGTTCCGCCACCGACCGTCAACCCTCATCGTGACCAACCACAAACGGGATCTGGACAGCATAATCCTCCCGCCCACCCTGCTCTTCAACGGGGTGCGGCCAAAGCGGCCGCTGTGGTTTGCCGGGCGCGATGACATGTTTGTCCGCGGGTTCCTCTCCACGTATGACGTCGTCCCGGCCTGGCTCCGGCGCCTCCTGTACGGGATCGACCTGAGGACCGTCCTGGACGCGCTGCGCATCTTTCCGGTACGGCGTTTCCCCGAACGGACCATGGCGGAGGCGCTTAGGGAGGTCGTGGCGGTCTTCGACGACCGTCCGGTCAGCGAAGTGCTCCGGCCGGAGGAGGCCGACCCCTGGATCATGCGGCGCGGCCCCCAGGTCCGGCTATCCGATGTCCTGGCCTGGCGCTTCCACACGGAATGGCGCCGCCCCGCCACGCTCCGCGCGTTTGTGCCCCGGTGGCGAGAGTCGCTCCGGACCCTACAGCGGCAGGTCGTCGGCCGGCAGATTGTGGCGCTGGCCGGGCTCCTCAACCGCGGGGAGATTCTCTACCTGGCGCCGGAAGGAGCCATCTCCCCTGATGGCCGGCTGCAGACCTTCCGCTCTGCCCTGCGGCAGATCTTTGGGCTGGCCGAGCCCCCGGTGCGGCTGCAGCCTGTGTGCATCGTGTACGACTTCATGCGCCCGGGCCGGATGCGCATCTTCATCACGGTGGGTGAGGAGATGACCGCCGAAGCATCTCCCGCCGCGAGCGAGCAGGCCGTCCGCCGGGCCCTCGCCGCGCTGCACACGATGACGACGAGCCAGGTGGCAAGCCAGGTCCTCTGGGATCTTGTGCGTGCGGGCCGGGACACCGTTGACCTGGCCAGATTCACCACGCAGGTGAGCGCCCTTGCCGCAGCCCTGCGACATGAAGGGATGCGCGTCGATGGAGACCTGTTCAGTCACGGAGAGGATCGAGTGGATGGATGGGTGCGGTTCGCGGCGCGTCACGGTCTGCTCGCCCGGGTCGGTCCGGAGTTACGTATGGACGTGGACCGGCTGACCAGCAGGCCGGCGACCTACTGGGAGAACCCGGTACGCTACTGCGTCAACGAACTGCAGTCCATCCGCGCTACGTTGAATCCTCCGCCATCCCCGTCTCCCTGGCCAGCGCCCGCAATTCCTCCTCCCGTGAAGCGGTGATCCGCAGGTCATCGGGCGAGCTCCGCATGGGGACCGGCCGGAGGAGGACGAGTTGCTTGTTCAGGAGGATCCGCTCCCGCATGGGAGCCAGCCGGGCCCGGGTGCCCGGTACGGTGAGCCGGTCCAGATTGTCCAGCAGTCGTTCCACGGTCGGATAGACCCGCAGCAGGGCGGCGGCGGTCTTCGGGCCGATCCCGCGCACCCCGGGGATGTCATCGGAGGGATCGCCAACGAGTGCCTTAAGGTCGGGCACCTGTGAGGGACGGACGCCAAACGCCGCATGGACCTCGGCCGGGCCGATCTCCCGCAGCTGACTCACCCCACGGACCGGCGCCAGCACGCGCACACGCTTCGAGACCAGCTGGTAGAAGTCACGGTCACTGCTGATGATGCGGGCCTCCAGGCGCCGGTACTTGTGCAGCAGCGTGGCGATCACGTCATCGGCTTCGAGGCCGGGCTCTAGGAATGGATGGAGGCCCAGCGCCGCGACCAATCGCATTGCATAAGGGAGCTGGAGCTTGATCTCCTCCGGGTGCTCGTAGTGGTTGATCTTGTAGCGGGGGTCCAGCGCATGCTTGTGAAGTGGCGGGTCGGCGGTGAAAGCGACCGCCATATGAGAGGGATGGCCGGTCCGCAGCAGGACCCGGATCATCGCGTCAAAGCCACGAAGCCCATTCGTCGGCAGCCCGGAGTCGTTTGTGAAGTAGGGGAGCGCATTCGCCGCCCGATACAGCAGAATGTCCCCATCAACCAGGTAGAGGAGTTTCATCATGCGCCCTCCTGTTTTCTTGCGCGCGCCAGCCCCATCTGCTAGTGTTGTCACACTAGCATGCCAGCGATTTGCGCTCACACACAACGCCCGCGCGAGTGCATCTGTCCTCGGCGGAGGTAGTCTGCCTCCGCCTTCCGTCCTGACACCTGGTTACAAAATTGAGAGGGTTGCTGATGAGGACACCAGAGCCTCGCCTGGGTATTGTGTATGAACATCCTGAGTGGTTCGCTCCGCTCTTCGCCGAACTGGAGCACCGAGAAATCCCCTACGACCGCATCGACGTCGGCGCCCACGCCTTCGATCCTGACGTCCCGGAGGTGCCCTGGACCATCGTCCTCAACCGGATGAGCCCCTCCGCCTATCTGCGTGGGCACGCGCAGGCGATCATGTATACGCGTGAATTCCTGCGATACCTGGAAGCGGCGGGTGTCGATGTGGTGAACGGCGCCGACGCCTTCGCCCTGGAAACCTCCAAGGTCGCACAGCTCCTGCTGCTGCGCCGGCTGGGCCTCCCCGCCCCGCGCGCCCGGGTGATCAACCATCCCGCGCAGGCACGCGTGGCCGCGGCGGGCCTCACCTTCCCCGTGATCGTCAAACCCAACATCGGGGGCAGCGGGGCCGGCATCCAGCGGTTCGATTCGCCGGAGGCGCTGCAGATGGCCACCGAGTCAGGCACGCTCGACCTCGGCATTGACCACACCGCGCTGGTGCAGGAGTTCCTTCCGGCGCGGGACGGGCACATCGTCCGTGTTGAGGTCCTGGACGACCGCTACCTGTACGCGATCAAGGTCTACCCAAACTTCGAGGCGGGCTTCAACCTCTGCCCCGCCGACATCTGCCATCCCGACGGCACCGTGGAGACTGTCGCCTCCGGGGAAACCCGTGGGGCGGATGGCCAGGGCATTGCGGGCGCGGCGTTCTCCGCCGACCTCTGCCCCGTGGACCTGCCCAGGGTCGCGCTGCGGGTGGAAGGCTACACCCCGCCGGATGCGGTGATCAGGGATGTGCTGGCGATTGCCCGGGCGGCCGGATTCGACCTCGGCGG
>JANONS010000357.1:0-3253 GCA_031420915.1 Armatimonadota bacterium | reverse complement strand
ACCCCGGCCCGCTGGACGACCTGACGCCCCTCAGCCCCTCGCGGGTGGTGGTGGCCCTGGCGCTCGTCGCCCTCTTCGTCCTGAGCGCCGTGCCGCTGTGGACGATCTGGTCCCCGTGAACGTGGCGTGAGCCGGTCCGGGCGCGTGGGCCGGATGCCCTCCCTGATCCGGGTGGCGTGGGCGGTCTGTCGGAAAGAACTGGTGGAGGCCGTGCGCGACCGGCGGACGGTCCTGCTGGGTGTGTTGATCCCTATCCTGGTCATGCCGGCGATCACGCTGGGGCTCCCCTACCTGGCCCAGCGCGAGGAGGCCCGCCTGCGGGCCGCTCCGGCACGGGTGGCGGTCAGGGGATCGGAACACCTCCGCGGCTTCCTCCGGACGGCCGCAGCCGGCGAGTGGATCGTCCGGGTGGAGGTTCCTGAGCCAGAGATCGCGCTCAGACGGGGAATGGTGGACGCCGTGCTAGAGGCGAGCCGCGCCGATCGCGGACAGCCTGTCAGGGTCCGCCTGCTCTACGACGAGACCTCGGTGGCGTCCATCCTCGCCCGGCAGAAGATCGATGAGGCGGTAGCCCACTACAGCCTCCGTCAGGTGGAGCAACAGCTGGCGAGCCGGGGGCTCCGGGTGGAGCGCCTCCTCCCCCTTCAGGTCGAGCATGTCAGCCTCCGCCCGGGGGAGGATGCGGGACGGGTTCTGCTGGCGACGATCCTGCCATTCTTCATGACCGCGTGGATGATGCTCGGGGGGCAATACGCCGCGCTGGACCTGGGCGCGGGCGAGCGGGAACGGGGCACGCTGCCTGGGCTGCTCGTGACGCCGCCGCACCGTCTGGCGCTGGTCCTGGGCAAGTTCGGCGCTGTCTTCACGTTGGCCACGGGCTCGGTCGTCCTGGTCGTCGGGACCGTGCTGCTCTCCCTCCAGCTGGCCTCCCCGCTGGGCGGACATGCGGCGCCCCCGGCGATCCCGTGGCGGGTAGCGCTCTCCCTGTGCGGCGTGGGGCTGGCGCTGGCCGCCTTCCTCAGCGCCATGCAGTTGCTCCTGAGCCTCGCCGCCCGCAGCGTGCGCGAAGCCCAGCAGCTTTTCACGCCGCTCTACCTGGCCGTGGTGGCCAGCGTCGTGTTGGCTCAGGTGCTGCCCGAGTGGGGGCGCCGGCTGTGGCTTTATGCGCTCCCCGTGCTCAACGGCGCCTACCTGCTGCGGGGCCTCCTGCTGGAGACTGTGGGCCTCCGCGAGGTCGCCCTGGCGATCGGGGGACTCACGATGCTGACAGGGGTGGCCCTGGCCATTGGCGCCTGGGTCTACCAGCGGGAGCGACTGGTGGCCGGCTAGCGGCTCCACCGGAGATCGTGGCATCCCGCCGAGTTCTCTTCCTGATCGCCCCCTGGGACACCGGGATGACTCCCGGGGGTTACAAGATATGGACTCAGCCCCGGCTTGACCCTCAACATCTGGTAGCATAGAATCCCCCTGTAACCCCAGCGCCGACCGGAGCCACGGCATCGGTCCGGCGCACATCGCAATGCGCTGCCCGTACGGAGAGCATGAGGAGAGCAAGGTGCTGGACTCGCGCCCGGTGGAGGACGGAACGGCCATCCGGCGGCGACGGGAGTGTCTGTCGTGCGGGCGCCGGTTCACCTCCTACGAGCGGGTGGACCACGCGCCATTGATGGTGGTCAAGCGCGATGGCCGCCGCGAGCCGTTCAGCCGTGACAAGGTGCTGGCCGGACTGGTCAGAGCGACGGGGAAGCGTCCAGTCTCTATGGAGGCTCTGGAGGGGCTCGTGCACGAGCTGGAACAAGCACTCCGTAACCGCGGCGACCGCGAGATCCCAAGCCTTGAGATCGGCACCATGGTGATGGAACGGCTGCGCCACCTCGACGATGTGGCCTTCGTCCGCTTCGCCTCCGAGCACCGCAGGTTCGAGGATGTCGACACGCTGGTGGAAGAGATCGAAACCCTGAAAGCCCGCAAGGCCCGCGAAGCCGCAGGACGAGCTCAAGTCCCACTCATCCCGCTGCCAACCGGCACGACCGAGACGGAGTAGACCAAGGCCCCAGGGGGTGAACTCGATGGAGGCTATGTTTTCCAGTCGCCGCGCAGCCGGTTCCGACCTGCCGCCGGAGACCCAGGCGTACTTTCAGGGAGACGACCTCCGCGCGCGGGTCTTCTATGACAAGTACGCCCTGCGGGACCTGGACGGCCGCGTGTTGGAGCGGACCCCCCCCGAGATGTGGCGGCGGATCGCGCGCGAACTGGCCTCGGTGGAACGAAGCGAGAAGCGGGCGGAGTGGGAAGCGAAGTTCTACTGGCTGCTGGATGACTTTCGCTTCATCCCCGGCGGGCGGATCATGCATGGGGCGGGCAACCCGAAGCGGGTCACACTCTCAAACTGCTATGTTTTGCCGTTCAAGAATGACTCCATTGAATCCATCTTTGAGTGGATGAAGGAGGCGGCCAGGACCTACTCCTACGGTGGCGGAGTCGGCGGGGATATCTCAAGCCTGCGGCCCCGCGGCGCGCCGGTGAACAACGCCGCTCGTTCCTCGACCGGCGCCGTCTCATTTATGGAACTGATGTCGATGACGACGGGGACGATCGGCCAGAGTGGGCGCCGCGGCGCGCTCATGATCACCATTGCCGACAACCACCCGGATGTGCTCGATTTCATCAAGATCAAGCGCAACCTGGATAAGGTGCGCTACGCGAATATCAGCGTCCGCATCTCCGATGCCTTCATGCGCGCCGTCGAGGAGGACGCGACCTGGGATCTCGCGTTCGAGAACGAGAAGGCGCAGATGCGGAAGACCGTGCGGGCGCGCGAGGTGTGGCAGGAGCTGATCAAGGGAGCGCGCGATCACGCCGAGCCTGGGGTCATCTTCTGGGACAGCGTCAAGCGGTGGTCCACGAGCGAGTACAACGGGATGGGCGTGATTACGACGAACCCTTGCGCCGAGATCCCATTGGAACCATACGGAAATTGTGATTTGGGGAATGTGTGCCTTTCCGCATTTGTCGCCGGTGAGTTCACACCGGAGGCACACGTACACTGGGAGAGTCTGGAACAGGCGCTGCGCCATGCGACACGCTTCCTCGATAACGTCCTCGATTACAATGCCGACCGGCACCCGCTGCCCCAGCAGCGGGAGGCCA
The DNA here is from genome assembly GCA_031420915.1 of Armatimonadota bacterium. Taxonomy (GTDB): domain Bacteria; phylum Sysuimicrobiota; class Sysuimicrobiia; order Sysuimicrobiales; family Humicultoraceae; genus JANONS01. The sequence goes on along the minus strand of JANONS010000357.1, from coordinate 103 downwards.
GTATGCGCTCCCGGCCCATCGGCGAGGGCTTCACCGGGCTCGGCGACATGCTCATCCACCTCGGCTTGAAATACGACACCGAGGACGCCATCGAGATCGTCGA
>JANONS010000356.1:0-7721 GCA_031420915.1 Armatimonadota bacterium | reverse complement strand
GTAGGTGGTTTGGGCGAGCCGCACGATCTGCTTCCGGGTGGCGTCATCAATGCGCCGAGGCGAGCGGCGTCCGCGGTTCCCATGGACCAGGGCCTGTGGGCCGCGTCGACGGTACGCGCGTCGCAGGCGCCGGACCTGGCGGACCGACCGCCCCAGGAGATCGGCGGCTTCGAGCATGAGGAGCGCTCCGCGGTCGAGGGCCGCGAGGACCTGCAGATACTGCTCCGCACGTGGCGTCAAGGTGATCATGCCTCCCCGTATTCGGCCGGGTCAGGGGGGAGGACATTTTCGCTGACCACTTAGGGGGGACAGAATCGCTGACCATCTACAGCCAGGGTTTCTCCTCTTGACGCCCTACAGGCAGGGTGGTAGCATTTCCTTTACTGCTAGACCCACGGTTAGATGGGGGTCGAAGACATCAGTTCCCAGAGGCAGGCGAGAGCGAGGCACGAGCGGCAGCCTTGCTTTTCCTATTTCAGGAGATCTGTTCCCGCATCTTGAGCTCTCGGCCCTACCCGTTCACCCGGCGGCGGTCACCGTCGCCGTGATCGCCAGCGCTCAATCTCCTTGGAGGTGAGGTCTGCCACCGTGAAGACGCAGACGAAGCGCAGAGCCATGCGAACCCCCACCCCGCTGCGAAAGCTCGGGCTGGATGTACGGGTGGCCCGCCGTGGGAAGCGCCCGCACCTCTCGTTCGCCAGAATCCCCGAGATCACGGACCTGCCCAACCTGGTGGAGATCCAGCGCCGGTCCTATGAGTGGTTCCTTCGGGAGGGCATCCGCGAGGTGTTTGAGGAGATCTCCCCGATCCAGGACTTTACCGGCAATCTGGAGCTCCACTTCGCCGTGGAGACGGGCCGGCGGAAGGCGCACCCCGGCAGTATCTTCAACGGGGATCCCATCCTGGACTTCGGAGGATACCGGTTCGAGCGCCTCAAGTACAGCGAAGAGGAGTGCCGGGACCGGGATTACAACTACGGCGCCGCCCTCAAGGTGAAGGTCCGCCTGGTGATCCGCGAGACGGGCGAGATCAAGGAGCAGGAGGTCTTCATGGGGGACTTCCCCCTGATGACCGAGCGGGGGACCTTCATTATTAATGGGGCGGAGCGGGTGGTGGTGAGTCAACTGGTCCGCTCCCCAGGTGTCTACTACGGCTACAGCCCCGACACCGCCGGACGCCCCATGCCCACCGCTACCGTGATCCCTCACCGGGGCGCGTGGCTGGAGCTGGAGGCCGACAACAACAAGATTCTCTACACCCGGATCGATCGGACCCGGAAGATCGCCGCGACGGTGCTCCTCCGGGCCGTCGGCTACGAGGCCAACGAGCAGATCCTCAAGCTGTACGGGGACGACCCGGCGATCCGCGCGACCCTGGAGAAGGACAGCAGCCACAACCAGGACGAGGCCCTCATCGAGATCTACCGCCGCCTGCGCCCCGGCGACCCGCCGACGGTGGAGTCTGCCCGGACGCTGATGCACACGCTGTTCTTCGAACCCCGGCGCTACGATCTGGGGCGGGTCGGGCGGTACAAGCTCAACAAGAAGCTCGGGCTCAACCATCCGCTCGGTGTCCGCACGCTGACGAAGGAGGACCTCGTCGAGATCATCCGGTACCTGACCCGCCTGGTGCGTGGCGAGGCCGAGGCGCTGGCCGACGACATCGACCACCTGGGCAACCGCCGGGTCCGATCGGTGGGCGAGCTCCTGCAGAACCAGTTTCGGATCGGCATGCTGCGGATGGAGCGTGTCATCCGGGAGCGGATGACGATCCAGGACACCGCGCAGATCACGCCGCAGGTGCTGATCAACATCCGGCCAGTGGTGGCGGCGATCAGAGAGTTTTTCGGCAGCAGTCAGCTCTCCCAGTTCATGGACCAGACGAATCCGCTGGCCGAGCTGACCCACAAGCGCCGCCTCTCCGCCCTGGGACCGGGTGGGCTCAGCCGCGAGCGCGCGGGCTTTGAGGTGCGCGACGTCCACAGCTCCCACTACGGACGGATGTGTCCCATTGAGACGCCGGAGGGGCCCAACATCGGACTGATCTCCTCCCTGGCCACCTACGCGCGGGTGAACGACCTGGGCTTCATCGAGGCTCCCTACCGGGAGGTCAAAGACGGCGTCGCCAGCCGGCGGATCAAGTTCCTCACCGCGGACGAGGAGGACCGCTACATCATCGCCCAGGCGAACGCGACCCTGGATGAAGAGGGACGGCTGGTCGGTCCACGCGTGACCGCGCGCCACGGCCACGAGATCAAGCTCGTCCGGCCCGAAGAGGTCGACTTCATGGACGTCTCGCCCAAGCAGATCGTCTCGGTGGCCACGGCACTGATTCCCTTCCTGGAGCACGACGACGCCAACCGGGCGCTGATGGGGTCGAACATGCAGCGGCAGGCGGTCCCGCTGCTCACGACCGAGGCGCCGCTGGTCGGGACCGGGATGGAGTACAAGGCCGCCGTGGACAGCGGCGCGGTGGTCATCGCCAAGCGCGACGGCGTGGTGGACGCGGTCAGCGCCGTAGAGGTTGTGGTCAAGGTTCCGGGCGGGAAACGGGATGTCTACACCCTGATCAAGTTCCAGCGATCCAACCAGGGGACCACGATCAACCAGGTCCCCATCGTCCGCAGCGGCCAGGAGGTGAAGGCAGGGGAGGTGCTCGCTGACGGCCCGTGCACGGACCAGGGGGAGCTGGCGCTCGGCCGTAACGTGCTCGTCTCCTTCATGCCCTGGGAGGGCTACAACTACGAGGACGCGATCGTTATCAGCGAACGGTTGGTGAAGGAGGACCTCTTCACCTCCATTCACATCGAGGAGTACGAGGTGGAGGCCCGCGACACCAAACTGGGGCCCGAGGAGATCACCCGCGATATCCCTAACGTGGGAGAGGAGGCGCTGCGCGACCTCGATGAGCGGGGGATCGTTCGCATCGGGGCCGAGGTCCGGTCGGGGGACATCCTGGTGGGCAAGGTCACGCCGAAGGGTGAGACCGAACTCACCGCGGAGGAGCGGCTGCTGCGGGCGATCTTCGGCGAGAAGGCGCGGGAGGTGCGCGACACGTCCCTAAAGGTCCCCCACGGAGAGAAGGGGAAGGTCGTCTCGGTGAAGATGTTCGGCCGCGAGCAGGGCGACGAGTTGCCGCCCGGCGTGAACACCCTGGTCCGCGTGTACGTGGCGCAGAAGCGCAAGGTCACCGTGGGCGACAAGATGGCGGGCCGCCACGGGAACAAGGGCGTCATCTCCGTCATCCTGCCCGAGGGGGACATGCCCGCCCTGCCGGACGGCACGCCCGTCGATCTCGTGCTCAACCCTCTCGGCGTGCCGTCGCGGATGAATGTGGGACAGGTGCTGGAGACCCACCTGGGGTGGGCCGCAGAGAAACTGGGAACCTGGGTGGAGAGCCCGGTCTTCGACGGGCCGCGGGAAGATGAGATCCGCCAGCTGCTGGTTCAGGCCGACCTCCCTCCGACCGGCAAGGTGCGGCTCTTCGATGGGCGCACGGGAGAGCCGTTCGACCTTGAGGTCACCGTCGGCTACATCTACATGATGAAGCTGCTGCACCTGGTGGAAGACAAGATCCACGCCCGCTCCACGGGCCCTTACAGCCTGATCACCCAGCAGCCTCTCGGCGGGAAGGCTCAGTTCGGCGGGCAGCGGTTCGGCGAGATGGAGGTCTGGGCGCTGGAGGCCTACGGGGCCGCCAGCACGCTTCAGGAGCTGCTCACGGTGAAGTCCGACGATGTCATCGGTCGGGTCAAGACCTACGAGGCGATCGTCAAGGGCGAGAACGTCCAGGAGCCCGGCGTCCCCGAGTCCTTCAAGGTGCTCGTCAAGGAACTCCAGGCGCTGTGTTTGGACGTCAAGGTCCTGACCGAGGACAAACGGGAGATCGAGCTCAAGGACACCGAGGAAGACCTCCACGAGACCGCACGGGCCCTCGGCATTAACCTCGAGGGCGAGGAAGCCTTGGTCGAGGGGTATTAGGGCGCGGGGCCCCTTCGGCCACCACCCTCACGCCCGAACGGCCCCGGAACAACTGACTTCGACTTCAAGGGGGCAGACGAAGACTCATGCATGATGTCAATAACTTCGCTGCGGTCAAGATCGGCCTGGCCTCCCCGGAACAGATCCGGCTGTGGTCGCACGGGGAGGTCAAGAAGCCGGAGACGATCAACTACCGCACCCTCAAGCCGGAGCGGGATGGGCTCTTCTGTGAGCGGATCTTCGGGCCGACCAGGGACTGGGAGTGCCATTGCGGCAAGTACAAGCGGATCCGGTTCAAGGGGATCATCTGCGACCGCTGCGGCGTGGAGGTCACGCGAGCCAAGGTGCGGCGCGAACGGATGGGGCACATTGCGCTGGCGGCGCCCGTCTGCCATATCTGGTATCTCAAGGGCGTGCCCAGCCGGGTCGGTATCCTGCTCGATATGTCGCCCCGGGCGCTGGAGCGGGTCGTGTACTTTGCCATCTACGTGGTGATCGATCCCGGCGCCACCCCCCTGCAGAAGAAGCAGCTCCTCACGGAGACCGACTACCGGGAGATGCGGGAGAAATACGGCACGGCGTTTCGGGCGGGCATGGGGGCCGAAGCGGTCCGCGTCCTGCTCTCGGAGATCGATCCGGAGAAGCTCTCGCGCCAGCTTCGCACGGACCTCAAAGACGCGGGCGGCCAGAAGCGGTTGAAGATCCTGAAGCGCCTCGAGGTCGTGGAGGCGTTCCGCAAGAGCGGCAACCGGCCTGTGTGGATGGTCCTGGATGTCGTGCCGGTGATCCCGCCGGACCTGCGCCCGATGGTGCAACTTGACGGCGGGCGCTTCGCCACCAGCGACCTCAACGATCTCTACCGCCGGGTAATCAACCGGAACAACCGCCTGAAGCGCCTGCTCGACCTTGGCGCCCCCGAGATCATCGTGCGCAACGAGAAGCGGATGTTGCAGGAGGCCGTGGACGCGCTCATCGACAACGGCCGTCGCGGGCGGCCGGTCACCGGCCCTAACAACCGCCCCCTCAAGTCCCTGAGCGACCTGCTCAAGGGGAAGCAGGGGCGCTTCCGCCAGAACCTGCTGGGCAAGCGGGTCGACTACTCGGGCCGGTCGGTGATCGTCGTCGGGCCGAAGCTCAGACTCCATCAGTGCGGTCTCCCGAAGGAGATGGCGCTCGAACTCTTCAAGCCCTTCGTGATGAAGAAGCTGGTCGACCGCAACCTGGCCCAGAACATCAAGAGCGCGAAGCGGATGGTGGAGCGGACCCGTCCCGAGGTGTGGGAGGTGCTGGAAGAGGTAGTGCGCGAGCATCCCATCTTGCTGAACCGCGCCCCCACCCTGCACCGCCTGGGCATCCAGGCGTTCGAACCGGTGTTGATCGAGGGGAAGGCGATCCAGGTCCACCCGCTCGTCTGCACGGCCTACAACGCCGACTTCGACGGGGACCAGATGGCCGTGCATGTGCCGCTCTCGGCGGCGGCGCAGACGGAGGCGCGCCTCTTGATGCTCTCCGCCTACAACATCCTCTCGCCGGCGGGCGGGCGAGCGATTACCAGCCCGACCCGCGATATCGTCTTCGGCTGCTACTACCTGACACTGGAGCGTGCAGGGGTGAGGGGCGAGAACAAGGTGTTCAGTACTCCCAACGAAACCCTCATGGCGTTCGAGACGGGGGCGGTGGATCTGCATGCCAAGATCAAGGTGCGGCTGAGCCGGGAGGAGACCGTCGACACGACGGTCGGCCGGGTGATCTTCAACGAGGCGATCCCTGAGGAGCTGCGGTTCATCAACGAGGTCTGCGACCGCAAGGTCCTGGCGCAGATCGTCTCCGAGGCCTACAACCGGCTCGGCTCCACGAAGACCGTTCAGTTGCTGGATGCCCTGAAAGACCTGGGCTTCCGGTTCGCCACGCGGAGTGGCTCCGGCATCGCCATTGGCGATATCGCGGTGCCCAAGGAAAAGGAGCGAATCCTCCGCGAGGCGGAGAAGCAGATCGACGGGATCGAGAACGCCTACCGTCGTGGCCTGATCACCGAGGGGGAGCGCTACCAGCGGGCGATCGACCTCTGGACCAAGGCGACCGAGGAGGTCACGGACGCCATGCTGGAAGAGTTCGATCCCTTCAACCCGCTCTACATGATGGCGCTCTCCGGGGCGCGGGGGAACATCCAGCAGATCCGCCAGTTGGCCGGGATGCGAGGGTTGATGACCGACCCCAGCGGCCGGATCATCGAGCTGCCGATCAAGGCTAACTTCCGCGAGGGGTTGACCGTCCTGGAGTACTTCATCTCCACCCATGGGCAACGCAAGGGACTCGCGGATACGGCGATTCGGACCTCCGAATCCGGCTACCTGACGCGGCGCCTTGTGGACGTGGCCCAGGACGTGATCATCCGGGAGGAGGACTGCCGGACGACCGAGGGGGTCCGGATCACGGCGATCACGGAAGGCCATGATGTTGTGGTGCCGCTGCGCGAGCGGATCATCGGCCGCATCGCGTCGGAGGACGTGGTCCCGCCGCGGAAGCGCAAGGCCATCCTGGAGGCCGACCAGGAGATCGATGAGGAGGCCGCTGACGACATTGAGAAGGAGGGGGTTTCAAGCGTCGCCGTCCGCTCGGTCCTCACCTGCAAGAGCCGCTACGGCGTGTGTGCCAAGTGCTACGGCCGGAACCTGGCCACGGGCAAGGTAGTGGAGATCGGCGAGGCTGTCGGCATCATCGCCGCGCAGTCGATCGGCGAACCGGGCACCCAGCTGACGATGCGCACCTTCCACACCGGCGGCGTGGCGGGTTTTGACATCACCCAGGGGTTGCCCCGGGTGGAAGAACTGTTCGAGGCCCGTCGGCCCAAAGGGACGGCGATTATCGCCGAAGGGCCCGGGCGGATTACGGTCGGAGAAGCGAAGGGGGCGCGGCGGATCGTGCTGACCGCCAAAGACAGCAGCGAGCAGGCGTACACGGTGCCATACGGCGTGCGTCTGCGCGTGAGCGATGGGGACAAGGTGGAGGCGGGCGATCAGCTCTCCGAGGGATCGGTGAACCCGCACGACATCTTGCGGATCAAGGGGCTCGAGGCCCTGCAGGTCTACCTGGTGCAGGAGATCCAATCCGTGTACCGGTCGCAGGGTGTCGACATCAACGACAAGCACATCGAGATCATCGCCCGCCAGATGCTGCGGCGGGTGAAGATCGAGGACCCGGGCGACGCCGATTTCCTGCAGGGCCAGCTCGTCGACAAATTCGAGTTCGAGGAGGAGAACGTCAAGGCGATCGCGGAGGGCAAGGAGCCGGCGCAGGCACGGCCGACGCTGCTCGGAATCACCAAGGCCTCGCTGGCCACCGACAGCTTCCTCAGCGCCGCCAGTTTCCAGGAGACGACCCGGGTGCTGACGGATGCGGCGACCAAGGGGAAGGTCGACCCGCTGATCGGGTTGAAGGAGAACGTGATCATCGGGAAGCTGATCCCCGCCGGCACGGGGATGGCCCGCTACCGCAACATCAAGATCTCTGCCGAACTCTAAACGATCCGGGCCCGGACGGCGCCCGGATCGTTACGTGTTGGTCTGCGGGATCGAGACGAGCCCCTGTGGTCACCGTCTGACGCCCCAGTGCCGCCGCCACCCCGGTAAAGATCCAGAAGATGTTCGCGGGGCCCACGTGGCTCCAGGCGAATTGCAGCCACACGAAATAGGCGGCGAGGGAGGCGAGGAGCGCTCCGTTCAGGCGGGACGTTGGCGCAC
>JANONS010000355.1:0-4026 GCA_031420915.1 Armatimonadota bacterium | reverse complement strand
CGCGCCGCCGCGCCCGCAGATCCCCCTCCAGGTCCGGGTACTCGATCCTCGGATGGAAGATCCCGGTGAGGATCCGGGTGAAGGCCTGCGCGATCTGCTCCAGGTCGCGGAACATCAGGTCGCACTCATCCAGCTGGCCATCCTCCAGCCGCTCGCGGATGATCGTCCGCACCACCTCATACATCCGGTCGGGGGTGGGACGGGTGAGCGTGCGCACCGTCGCCTCCACGGCGTCGGCGAGCATGACGATGGCCGTCTCCCGCGTCTGGGGCTTCGGGCCCGCGTAGCGGTAGGCGCCCGGCTCCGGCTGGTCGCCGCGCACCATCGCCTGGTGGTAGAAGTAGGTGATCAACGTCGTGCCGTGATGTTCCGGGATGAAGTCCGCGATCACCGTGGGGAGGCCGTACTCGCGGGCGAGGTCCTGGCCGTCGCGCACGTGGGCGGCCACGGTGAGGGCGGAGAGGCTGGGCGACATCCGCGCGTGAGGGTTTTCCACGCCGAGCTGGTTTTCGACGAAGAAGACCGGGCGGCGAATCTTCCCCACGTCATGGTAGTAGGTGCCGACCCGCACGAGCAGGCCGTCCGCCCCGATCGCCTCCGCCGCGCCCTCCGCCAGATTCCCCACGATGACGCTGTGGTGGTAGGTGCCCGGCGCCTCCATCTGCAGCCGCCGCAGCAGCGGGTGCGCGGGGTTGCTCAACTCCAGCAGTTTGATGGGGGTGACCAGACCGAAGAGGTTTTCCAGGTACGGGAGGACGCCGATCGAGATGATCCCGACGATCACGCCATTCGTGACGCCGAAGACCGCGTCCATGACCATCTCCGGGTACACCGGCCGCCGCTCCAGCAAGCCCGCGGCGACGACCGCCGCGGCGGTGGCGAGACCCACCTTCAGCCCGGCGACGATCAGGTCGGTGCGGTGGCTGATCCGCCGGCTCGCATAGACGCCGACGGCCCCGCCCGCGAAGGCCATGAAGACGAGTTTCAGGTCGCTCGTCGCGATCAGCCCGATGAGGATACTCAGCACCGCGGCGGTGAAGATCGCGAGCCGCGGGCGCAGGAGCACGGCCAGGAGGATCGGCCCGACGGCCGCGGGGATGAGGTTGAGGTTGACGCGATAGGAGACGACGAGCCGCGCCGCCAGCGCGGTCAGGATCACGGTCAGGCTCCAGAGCAGGAGGTGACGGTCGCCGCGCCAGAGTTCAGGGTGATACTGAAACAGGTAGTACGCGGTGATCCCCAAGAGCAGCGCGATGATGAGGCCGGTCCCGAGCACGATGTCCCAACTCATCGGCACGCCGATGAGGCCCAGCGCTTCGAGTTTGCGCATGTGGGTCTCGGTGAGGCGATCACCGCGCCGGACGATGCTCTCTCCCCGCAGGATCCGGACGCGCACCGGCTCGACCGACTCGGAGGCTTCACGCTGCACAAACTGGGTCAGACTGCGATCGACGAGCATGTTCGCGCGCATCGCCCCCTGACCGATCACGCTCGCCACGGCCAGGGCCCGTCCCGTGAGCGGTGAGGCCTGGAGGAGCCGGCGCAACTCGTCACGAGTCTCGCCGAGCTGCTCCGCCCGCACGCCGACGCCCATCAGCCGCTCGATCGCTTCAAGCGTGACCGCCCTGGCCTCCTGGAGGGCCGCGGGGTCCAGCGAAAGGGCGGCGACCCCGATCTCCCGTGGCAAGGAGAGCCTCGGTTCCTGGCGCAGCCTCGCCAGGCGCTCGGTCTGGCTGAGGCCGGGGGTGGTGCGCACGCGCGCGACCGCATCGAAAGCGCGGGTGACGGTCCGGAGCGCCGCCGCGGTCGCCTCGGGGACGGTGCGGTAGACAGGCTCCACCCGGGCCGCGGCCACCCGCCGGCGGATGGCGGTCTGTCCCTCGTCGATGAAGTCTGCCGTGCGTGAGGCTTCGATGTCGCGCGGCGCGATCTGTCCCGTCCGCAGGTCCAGACGCTGCGGCACGTAGTTGACAGTGGCGATGAGCAGCAGGGCGAGGAAGGTCACCAGCCCGATCAGCGCCTTGCGGAGCCATGAGAGCGCCAGCAGAGGGGCCACACGCTGCCGCGCGCGCAGGAGGACGACCATATGTGCCCCCCAGTCTAGGCCGGACGGAAGAACCTTGTCCAGCGACTGGGAAGGAGAGCCGCCCGCGAGTGACCTATGAGATCAGGCCTGCGAGCTTCTTGTGAATAGCGGGACGGTCGCGGGGTGCGCGGGGCACAACCACGATGGTGTTGTCCCCCGCCACCGTGCCCGCCACCTCACTCCACCGCATCTCGTCGATCGCCTCCGCGACCGTGGCGGCGCTCCCGGTGGTGGTCTTGACCAGTACGAGCCCGCTTCCCTCGTCGATGCCAACGACATACTCCTCGAACGCGTGCGCCAGCCGCCGGTCGGCGTCGGTGGGTGTGCTGGTCACCTCCGTAGGCGACAGGTAACGTGACCGTCCGTTCTGCGTGGGGACCTTCACCAATCCCAGGCGCTTGATGTCGCGCGAGACCGTGGCCTGGCTGACTCGCATCCCGGCCGCCCGGAGCGTCCGCACGAGTTGCGCCTGCGTGTGGATCGGCTCGGCGGTGATCAGGTCGAGGATCTTGCGCTCACGCGTGCGCACGGCACCCTCCCCGATCCGCCTACCGCCGCAGCGGCGCCCCGACGTCTCGGATGAGGCGCGGGTTCGCGCGGGCGAACACCGAGGTGGGGAGTCCGAAGAGGCGGATGAACCCCTCGGCGTCGGCCTGGCGATAGGTCCCGCCCGCCTCAAACGTGGCCAGCTCCTGGCTATAGAGGGAATGAGGCGAGCGCCGCGCGGCGGCCGCGGCGGTCCCCTTGAAGAGCACAAGGCGGACGCTCCCCGTCACCGTCCGCTGGGTTGTCGCCACGAAGGCGTCGACGGCCTGCCGCAGCGGCGTATACCACTGGCCGTAGTAGACGAGTTCCGCATAGCGCAGGGCGACCGCCAGTTTGTAGTGCAGCGTGTCGCGGTCGAGCGTGATCGATTCCAGATCGTGATGCGCCATCTGCAGCACGGTGCCGCCGGGGGTCTCGTAGACACCCCGGCTCTTGATGCCGACCAGGCGGTTCTCCACCATGTCGACGCGTCCGATCCCGTGCCGGCCGCCGACATGATTCAGCCGTGCCACCAGGGCCACCGGAGAGAGCCGCTCCCCGTTCACCGCCACCGGCGTGCCTTCCTCAAAGTCGATCGTGACCTCTTCGGGTTCGTCGGGCGCCTTCCGCGGATCGACGGTGTACTGGTAGAGATCGGGGGGCGGCGGGCTCCACGGATCCTCCAGGACCCCCCCTTCGCTGCTGCAGTGCCACAGGTTGCGGTCCACGCTGTAGGGTTTCTCTTTCGTGGCGTTCACCGGGATGCCGTGCGTGGCGGCGTAGGCGATCTCCTCGGCCCGGGAGTGCAGGTCCCACTCCCGCCAGGGGGCGATGACCCGTAGGTCGGGCGCGAGCGCCGCGTAGGTCAACTCGAAGCGGACCTGGTCGTTCCCCTTCCCCGTGCATCCATGCACGAGCGCATCGGCGCCCACCTCCAACGCGATCGCCACCTGCGCCCTGGCGATGGCGGGGCGGGCGAGGGCGGTGCCGAGCAGATACCTTCCTTCATAGAGTGCGCCGGCCCGCAGGGCGGGGAAGACAAACTCGCTCAGAAACGCCTCCTTGATATCCACCACGCGCACGTCGGCCGCGCCGCTCTGCAGGGCCTTCCGCTGGATCTCCTCCAGATCTTCTCCCTGTCCCACATCCGCGATCATCGCGACGACCGCGCAGCCGTAGGTCTCGCGCAGCCACGGGATGATCACCGAGGTGTCCAGCCCTCCCGAGTAGGCCAGCACTGCCTTGCGCACCGCCGCACCCGCCGTCATCGCGCCTCTCCTCCCCTGGGTCCCTGCCCGACACGCTCCGACAGGACCTGTTCAAGAATCCCGAGAGCCTCCCGCACATCCGTTTCCGTCACAATCAGCGGCGGGGCGAACCGCAGCGTGCGCTCCTGGACGGCGTTGACCAGCAGG
>JANONS010000354.1:0-1609 GCA_031420915.1 Armatimonadota bacterium | reverse complement strand
GAGGCTGAATTCGTGGGGCTGAGCTGTCCAGCGTGCGGCTTTGACAATCCCCCCGGCATGCGGTTCTGCGGCAACTGCGGCACCGCGCTCGTTGCACCTACATCGACGGCGGAGGAGCGAAAACTCGTCACCGTCCTGTTTGCCGACGTCGTGGCCTCGACTCAACTCTCTGGCGCCATTGATCCGGAGAGGTTGCGCGGTCAGATGGCCCGATTTTTCGCCATCGCCCGCGAGGAGATCGAGCGGTACGGCGGCACGGTGGAGAAGTTCATCGGCGACGCGGTGATGGCGGTCTTCGGCCTGCCCACGATCCACGAGGACGATCCGGAGCGGGCGGCGCGGGCAGCCGCTGCAATTCGGTCCCGGGTGCGACCAGACGTGGAGGCGGGCACCCTACCTGAAATCCGTGTGGGCATCTCTACGGGGGAAGCGGTGGCCAACCCCCAGGCCACGGAGAAAGGCGAGTTTCTGGTCACGGGTTAGGTCGTCAACCTTGCCGCCCGTCTGCAGCAACACGCCGACCCCGGGCAGATCCTGATCGGCGAACGCACACGGCTCGACCTGCGCGACGTCGCCGCGACGCGACCGCTTCCGCCCATCACGGTGAAGGGGCGGGCGGAGCCCCTCCCTGTCTGGGAACTGCTGGACGTCGCCTCGCCGCGGGAACGGGCACTGCGGGCGACACCCTTTGTCGGCCGGGAAGAGGAGCTCAACCTGCTGCGTGGACACGTGCGGCGGATGGCGCGTGATGGTCGAGGTCACGTGGTGACGATTCTCGGCCCGGCCGGCGTCGGTAAGACCCGCCTGGTCCAGGAGTTCCGCCGGCGCACGGAGGACGTCCACATTCTGCGCGGGCGAGCCTTGCCCTACGGCACCGGTGTCCCCTTCTGGTCCCTCGGCGAGGCGATCCGTGAGGAGTCCGGGATCCTCTTCGGCGATCCCCTCGAAGTGGCCCGCCAGAAGGTCGAGGACATAGCCACACAGCTGGAGGTGGAGGAGGCCGCGCCGGCCCTACGATCGGTGTTAGGGCTCGGCGCTGAGGGGCGTGACCTCACGCGGGAGGAGTTGTTTACAGGTATGCGGGTCTTCTTCCAGGCCCTTGCCCAGCGCTCCCCGCTTCTGCTGATCCTGGAAGATTTCCACTCCGCGGAGGACGTGACGCTCGACTACCTGGAGCACGCGGCAGACTGGACCCGCGAAGTGCCTCTGCTTCTGCTCATCCTCTCCCGTCCAGAACTGCTCGAACGCCGGGCCACCTGGATGGGCGGCAAGCGGAGTGCCACCACCCTCTTCCTTGACCCGCTCGCGGGGGAAGAGAGCCGGGCGCTGGTGCAGGCCATCCTCGGCGGCAAGCCGGCGCCCGAGCCTCTTCTCGATCAGGTGCGCGCACGTGCCGAGGGCAACCCCTTATTTATGGAGGAGATGCTGCGGGCGTTGATCGAGCGGGGCACTCTGGCCGAAGAGGCCAGTCGGTGGGCGCTCACCGTGCCGATGGCCGAGGTCGCCATTCCGGACGGCGTCCATGCTGTGATCGCAGCACGGGTCGATGCCCTCCCTCCGACCGAAAAACAGGCTCTGCAGGATGCCGCGCTGCAGGGTAAAGACTTCT
>JANONS010000353.1:0-3201 GCA_031420915.1 Armatimonadota bacterium | reverse complement strand
GAGTGGGCGAGGTCGTCGCCGCGCTCGACGATCCTCCGACGAGGCTGGCGGTCGAGGTCGAGCGTCTCTTCACCGAGAGCGTCGGCGGAGGATGCCGGCTACCGGTGGGTGCGTACAGCGTGGCGCGCGATGGGCGCCTGACGCTTATCGGCATGGTCTTCCACGGACGGCCCGTGCGCGTCCGGGTGGAGGGCAGCGCATCCGAGGGCGGGACGCTCGCGCTTCAGGCGGCGCAGTCCATCAACGCGGCGGCCGGGGTAGGGGACCGATGACCGTCTCGGGGCGGCCGCTTCAGGGTCGGCGCATCCTGGTGACGCGCCCCAGGGAGCAGGGCGCGGCGCTGCGCCGGCAACTGATGTCGCTGGGCGCGACGGTTGTGGAAGCGGGGGCGATCCGCATGCTGCCTGTGGACGATCCGGCCCCGCTCGACGACGCCGTCCGCCGCCTGGAGCGCTACGCCTGGCTGATCCTGACGAGCCCGAACGGTGTCCGCGTCTTCTTGGAACGGCTGCGGGCGATCGGCCGCCACGTCAGGGACCTCCGGTCGCTTCGCGTGGCGGCTATTGGCCCCGCGACCGCAGGGAGCCTTCGCGAGGCGGGGGTCCGGGTGGACGTTCTGCCCTCCGGGCAGTTCCGGGCTGAGGGATTGCTGGAGGCGCTGCGGCCGCTGCTCCGGCCCGGCGACCTGGTGCTGCTGCTGCGCGCAGCGGAGGCGCGGCCCGTGCTTCCAGAGGGGTTGCGCGCTCTGGGGGCGATCGTCGAAGAGGTCGCGGCCTACCACACCGTGCGCGCCGCGATCGACGCCGCTGCGATCCACCGCGCGCTGCAGGATGGGGAGATCGATGCCGTCACCTTCACGAGCGGGTCCACCGTCCGCCATTTCGTGGACCTCGTCGGGGCGGAAGCCCTCCGCGGGTCCCGGCGCCCGCAGGTCCTCTGCCTCGGCCCCGTGACGGCTGATGCGGCCGCGGCTCTGGGGATCCCGGTGGACGGCGTGGCCGAACAAGCGACGATGGATGAACTGGTGGCCGCCATCGTGGCGGCGCTCGCGATCGACCATGCCGCGAAAGACGGTCGGGGGTGAGACGAGTGGGTCGCATGAGCTTTCCACGCACACGGATGCGCCGGCTCCGCCAGCATGCGGTCCTGCGCGAGATGGTGGGGCGCGCCGACCTCAGCACGGCCGACCTCGTGGCCCCGCTCTTCGTGAAGGCGGGCCTCGGCGCTCCGGAGCCGATCGCCTCGATGCCGCCCCACCTCCAGCACACGCTCGACAGTCTCACCCGCGAGGCCGGCGCGCTGCTAGAGGCCGGCATCCGCGCGGTCATCCTGTTTGGCATTCCTTCTATTAAGGAACCCTCAGGACGCGAGGCGTACGCGGAGGAGGGGATCATCCAGCAGGCGCTCCGCCGGCTCTCGGAAGAGTTCGGCGCAGAACTTCTCCGCATCACCGACCTCTGCCTGTGCGAGTACACCGATCACGGGCACTGCGGCATCGTGGCGGAGGGTCGCGTGGATAACGATCTCACCCTCGACGTCTACCGGCGCATCGCGGTGGCGCAGGCGGTCGCGGGCGCGGACGTGATCGCGCCGTCCGGTATGATGGACGGACAGGTGGGAGCCATTCGCGAGGCTCTGGACGGTGCGGGGTTTGCGCACATCCCCATCCTCGCCTACGCAGCCAAGTATGCGAGCAGCCTCTACGCGCCGTTTCGCGAGGCGGCGGAATCCGCGCCGCAGTTCGGCGATCGTCTCTCGTACCAGATGGCCCCGGCGGCGCGGGAGGAGGCCCTGCGGGAGGTCGCGCTGGACATCGAGGAGGGCGCGGACATCATCAGGGTGAAGCCCGCCCTGCTGTATCTCGACATCCTGCACGCGGTGCGGACCCGGTTCGACGTCCCCACCGCCGCCTACCAGGTGAGCGGCGAGTACGCGATGATCAAGGCCGGAGGGCAGGCGGGGTGGATTGATGAGCGGCGTGTGGCGCTGGAGACACTCATCGCGATCAAGCGGGCGGGGGCGGATATTATCCTGACCTATTTCGCCAGGGAGGTGGGCGGGTGGCTGCGCGACTGAACCCGAGGCCGCCGGAGAGGCGGCCGGGCTTGAAGGAATACACTCCGGTGTTCTGCAGTTTCCTGGTGTTCAAGGCGCGGCCGGACTGGCACGCGCTCCCGCCTGGCGAGCGCGCGACGGTCGCGGAAACAGTCGAGCGGGTGCTCGCCGCCTCTCCGGTCCGCCGGCGCGGCCTCTACTCGCTTGTGGGATTTCGCCAGGATGCGGATCTCTTGCTGTGGGCCGCCTCCGAGCACGTGAGCGACCTGCAGGATCTTGCCGCTCGTCTCGCCCTCCCGTCCGCTGCACCATCCGCTTCCCCATCCGGATCGCAGGCCGCATTCGCGCGGTTGTTCGAGACGGCGGCAGTCTACCTGGCGATGGCGAAGGCCTCCCCGTACACCGGCGCGCACGTGCCGGCGTTCCTCCGCGGCGTGCCCCCGCAGCGCTTCCTGATTATGTATCCGTTCGTGAAGACCCCGGAGTGGTATCTCCTGCCTTTCGAGGAGCGGCAGCGGATGATGGGGGAGCACGGGCGGGTCGGCGGGCAGTGGCCGCAGGTCTTCACGAACACGCTGTATGCGTTCGGCCTGGGAGATTTCGAGTTCGTCGTCGCCTTCGAGACCGCCGAGCCCGGGGACTTCCTGGAACTGCTTGAGCGCCTGCGGGAGGTGGAGGTCCGCCGGTTCACGCTGCGTGATACGCCGATCTACCTGGCCACCCGCAAGCCGTTCTGGGATGCGTTCGGCGACCTCGGCGTGCCTGTGGAACGGGCCACGCTGCTGCTCGAGGAACGAGCGGAGACGGTGGACGCGCTCGGGGAGGGTCGCCAGGTGGTCGTGCTGCGGCGGAGCGGAACGAAGGAGAACGCCTTTGGCGGCGTGGGTGACACCGTGATGGTGGCGCCGCCAGGCGCGGAGACGGTGGAGGTAGCCGCGCGCGTCGAGGCGGTCTTCGATGTCACAGAGCCGGCGCACCTGGAGGGGCTTCGAGAGGTTCACCCGCTGCGGTTTCTCTGGCGCGGTCCCGGGCAGCCGCTGCGGGCGATCGTGCTTCGGGCACAAGCCATTCCGCGCGCCCCGCTTGGGGCGGTCCTGGAGCGCTTCGGAGAGTGGACAGAATTGCGAGAGGGCGTGCGGATCGCGG
>JANONS010000352.1:0-1948 GCA_031420915.1 Armatimonadota bacterium | reverse complement strand
GCCGCTCCGGTTGCCGCAGTCGGAGATCGGCCTCCCCTGGGGTCTGCTGACACAGATCGCGGTCACGGTGATGGGGCTGGCGATCGCCATCCGCCTCCGCAAGCGACGGGCAGCGGCACCCGCTCTCCCGGGAGGTGGCCGCGCTGAGGGATAAGGCCTTTTGGAGCCAGCAGCGGGTGCTCGTGCTCGCCCCCCATGCCGACGATGAGACCTTCGGCTGCGGGGGGTTGATCGCGAAAGTGAAGGCCGCGGGTGGCGAGGCGTATGTCGTCGTGGCCTCGGTGGGGGATCTCGTCCACTACGGTGTCCAGGCCGACGGCGCTCGTCCCGACGCGCCGGTGGTCACGGCCGCCCGCGGTCAGGCTCGCAGGGGAGCGGAGGAGCTCGCCGTCGAGGGCGCCGGGGGGCCGGTCCACACCCTCGTGGCTGGCGAGGTGCGGGCCGCGGAGCTCGCTGAGGCGATGGCGATCCTGCAGGTGGATGGCTATGAGGTGCTCTTCACCGACCCGCAGACGCATCTGCGCCTGGATGCGATTCCCACCCGGGACCTGATCGCCCTCATTGAGCGGGATGCGCGATATGCCCTCGATACGGTGGCGCCCACGGTGTTTGTCTTGCCGGCCGACACTTACAACCAAGACCATGAGGCGCTCTTCAAGGCGGGGTTCGCCGCCTGCCGGCCGCACCTCCCGGGACAGAGACCCTTTGTGCCGATCGTGCTCTCCTGCGATGCGCCGCAGCTCGGGTGGACCACCCAGCCGTTTCATCCGAATTTCTACGTGGACATCACCGCGCATCTGGAAACCAAACTGCGCGCGCACGCCTGCCACCGATCTCAGCTGCGGCCCCCACCTCACCACGCCAGTCTCGAGAATGTGGAGCGGGTGGCACGGGTGCGAGGGGCGGAGATCTCCGTCGAGGCAGCCGAGGCTTTCCGTTGCCATCGCATCACGATGTGATCTCCCACACAAGACAGGGAGCCCGGACCGCAGAGCGTGCGCCGGTGTCTTAGATGCAGAGTCGGAGGGCACCCGCGATGGCCGCGGATTCGGATCCCAGCACCACCGCAGACGAGGTCGAACACGCGCTCGGCGAGGCGGAGGGGCTGCTCCTCAGTCTGATCCGGCAGGGCGCCGATGGGGTCATGGCCCTGGACGACGTCATCAGCGGGCTGCTGACCGTCATCACCGAGATTCGCGCGCAGTACCTCCGCCTACACGAGATGCTTGACCGACGTGACCTGACGTTCGAAGCTGTGGGAAGACTTGATGGGTTGCGCAAGCGTGCTCTCTGGCTCTATCGCAAAGGCAAACTGGAACACCTCTTCTTCATGAAGCTGCGATTAGAGCGGTCGCTCCGAGACGCGCTGTACAGACAGATCGTCGAGACCTGGCAGGAATTGTCCACCCTCGACGAGGCGGAGCGCAAGTTCCGCGAGCTCCAGGAGGAATCCCTCGCCTTGGACGTGACGGGCGACCCCGCTCCCCCGGGGCTCCTGTAGGAACCTGAGGCGGCCTGCCGCCTCATCATCGTCGGAGGAACACCCTCAGAGAATCTCTCACGGTGTGCCCCGCGGTATCTGCCGCAGTGACGGTGATCGTATGCCACCCGGGGCCCCAGCGGCGGTCGCGCGTATTCCACAGCGCCACATAGTAGGGAGGCCCGGTCACACCCGCCGCCACCGCCAGCGGCACTCCATCGACATCGATCGTCACGCGCTGGATCCCCCGGTCATCCACCGCTACCACCAGCACCCTGAAGGGTTGCTGCGCCGTCACCGCGCGTGGTGCGGAGATGATGTGGACCTCGGGCGGTCGATCACGGGCCGGCGCCTGGATGGGCCTGGATCCTGGGAATGGGGGAGGCGCAGGCGGCGCCACAAGTGCCGGCCCGGAGCTCGGGGGAGATCCCACGGTCGGTGCGGATCCCGCGCTCGGTGCGGATCCCG
>JANONS010000351.1:0-2047 GCA_031420915.1 Armatimonadota bacterium | reverse complement strand
CACATCTCCTCTGTTGGGGCGTCCGCCTCCGCGCTGCGCGACACACTGGCGGTGGCATGCAACATTCTCGCGATGGAAGGGCACACCGACGTCAGCCTGGGACACGCCTCGGCGCGGGAGCTGGGTGCCGAGGAGTACTGGGTCAAGGCGGCGGGGTTCGGGCTGGAGGAAGTCACCCCCGACGACATGATCCTCGTTGATCTAGCGGGAAACAGACGCGCGGGCGATCGTCCCGCGCATCGCGAGCTGCCCATCCACGCCGAGATCTATAGGATGCGGCCCGATGTCTGCGCGGTCGTGCACACCCACCCACCGCATGCCACGGCGCTTGCGGCCACCCTGGAGCCGCTGCGGCCGGTGACCCATGAAGGCGTTCTCTTCCCCGCGCTTCCCCGGTTCACCCAGACCACGGACCTGATCATCACCCGCGACCAGGGCCAGGCGCTGGCCGAGTCTCTGGGGCCGTACAACGCCGTTCTCCTCAAGAACCACGGCGTGGTCACCGTCGGCGGAAGCATCGAGGAGGCGACGCTTCTGGCGATCTTCCTGGAGAAGGCCGCGATGATGCAGTATCTCGCCGCATCCTTCGGCCCGTTCGAGTGGACCGATCCACAGGAGGCGGCGGAGAAGCGCGAGCGTATCTACCATCCCCGGGCGATGCAGAACTTCTGGGAGTACTACCGGCGGAAGCTCGAGCGGGAGAACCGGACGGCCTTGTGACCGCCGTCCTGAATGACGTGTGGCGGCGCGTCCCGAAGCCCGATCGGGCGAATGCCGGCATGTGGGCGATCGGGGCGGGCCACGCCCTGACGCATGCCTACTCCGCGGCGTTCTACGTCCTGCTCCCGTTCGTCGCGAAGGACCTGGAGCTCAGTTACAGCCAGATCGGCTTCCTCCTCGCGCTGCGCCAGTTCATGAGCATGCTGGTCAACCTGCCGGCGGGGATGATCGTGGATACGGTGGGACGGCACAGCCTGCTCATGGGCCTGGCCCTCGCCGGCGCGGCCGTCCCTTACCTCATCATCGGGATGACGTCATCCTTTGGGGTCATCCTGATCTGCATGGCGCTGGTGGGCATCGGCACCTTCCTCTGGCATCCGGCGGCGATCACCTCGATCTCGGAGATGTACCCCACGCGCCGGGGCTACGGCCTGGCCATCCACGAGCTGGGGTCTAACCTGGGGGATACGCTGGCGCCTCTCGGCGTGGGATTCCTCCTCGCCTATCTCTCCTGGCGCCAGGTGCTCTCCCTCAACGTCGCCGTGGGCCTGTTCCTCATGCTGGTCGTCTTGAGGATGGTGAGGCACGCCCGCCGGCAGCGCATCGAGGCGGCCACGCGTGCCCTGTCGGTTCGCGAGTATCTGGAGGGTCTGCGGGTTCTCGTCCGCAACGTCAACCTGATGATCCTGGCGCTGGTCTCGGGGGTCCGTTCGATGACGCAGCACGGTCTGAGCACGTTCCTCCCTCTGTACCTGGTGAACGACCTAAAAGTCCCGGCGGCGCTGCTTGGTCTGTACGTGTCCCTGGTCCAGGTCTCGGGGATGGTGGCCACGCCGATCGCGGGCACCCTCTCGGACCGGATCGGGCCAAAGCGGGTCGCCACCGCGGGGATGTTCACCACCAGCCTGGTCATCCTGGGCTTTGCGGCCTTTGACGTTGGCCAGGCCTTTGTCGTGGTGCTCGCGCTCATGGGGTTCTTCGTCTACTCGATGCGCCCGGCGATCTTCCGCTGGGCGATCGGTCTCGTGCCGCGGCAGTACGAAGGGACGGCGGTGGGCACATTGTTCACCACCCAGGCGCTGTTCTCGACGCTGATGCCTTTGGTGGGCGGCGCCATCGCGGACCGCTTCGGGCTGCTCGCCGTCTTCTACTTCATCGCAGGGACGGTTCTGGTGGCCAACCTGGCGGTGTTCACGGTTCCCGACCTGCGGCGGCCGGTCGCCGCTCCGGAAATGCTAGGAGAGGATTGATCCATGACCGTGCGGCATCGGACCGGCTCCACCCCTGCCGCACGGCGTCCAGCCTATGGCTCGGATCTGATCGTCGA
>JANONS010000350.1:0-14768 GCA_031420915.1 Armatimonadota bacterium | reverse complement strand
CGAGTGCTGACCACCCGCGCGCTGCGGCAGGCCGCCCAGCGGGCGAAAGGGGGGGCGTGAGATGGCGAACCGGATCAGCGTCACAGTGAACGGTAAGGCTCATGAGGCTGAGGTCGAGCCCCGGCTGCTGCTGGTCCACTTCATCCGGGAGGTCCTGAGCCTCACCGGCACCCACATCGGCTGCGACACCACGAACTGCGGCGCCTGCACCGTCCTTCTGGACGACCGGCCGGTGAAGTCCTGCACGGTCTTCGCCGTGCAGGCCGACGGGCGCCAGGTGATGACGGTGGAGGGGCTGGCGAAGAATGGCGAGCTCCACCCGGTTCAGGAGGGCTTTCATGAGAAGCACGGTCTGCAGTGCGGGTTCTGCACGCCGGGGATGATGATGACCGCCTATGCGCTCCTCCAGAAGACCCCCAACCCGACGGAAGGGGACATCCGCTGGGGGATTTCGGGGAATCTCTGCCGCTGCACGGGGTACGTCAACATCGTGGAAGCGATCAGGTACGCGGCGGAGAAGATGCGCACGCCGGCAGCCGCCGGGGGGAGGAGCTGATCGACATGGCCCAGGCTCACGGCATGGGGCACTCCGTCAAGCGGAAGGAGGACGCGCGCTTCATTCGCGGCAAGGGGAACTACATCGACGATCTCAAGCTGCCGGGCATGCTCTACCTGGACATCGCGCGCAGCCCATACGCGCACGCGAAGATCAAGGCGATCCGCCCGGAGAAGGCTCTGGCGATCCCGGGCGTCCTGGCGGTGATCACGGGGAAGGATCTGGACAAGCACGGCCTGGCCTGGATGCCGACCCTGATGTCCGACAAGCAGATGGTCCTGCCGATCGACACCGTGCTCTACCAGGCGCAGGAGGTGGCCGCGGTGCTGGCGACCGAGCGGTACATCGCCGCCGACGGCGTGGCGGCGGTGGAGGTAGACTACGAGCCGCTCCCGGTGGTCGTGGATCCCAAGAAGGCGCTTTTGCCCGACGCCCCGGTCCTGCGCCAGGACCGGGAGCAGAAGAACAACCACATCTGGCACTGGGAGGTGGGCGATCGGGCGGCCACAGACAAGGCTTTCCGGGACGCCGAGGTGACCGTCAAGCAGGACATGTACATCCCGCGCATCCACGTCGCCTCGATCGAGACGTGCGGCTGCGTGGCCAAGTGGGATCCGGTGGAGGGGAAACTGACGCTCTGGATGACCACGCAGGCCCCCCACGCCATCCGCACCGTCGTGGCGCTGGTGGCGGGGCATCTGGGCCTGGCCGAGCACAAGATCCGGGTGATCTCCCCGGACATCGGCGGCGGGTTCGGCGGCAAGGTGCCGGTCTACCCGGGCTACGTCGTGGCCGTGGCGGCCTCGGTGCTGACCGGCGCGCCGGTGAAGTGGATCGAGGATCGCATGGAGAACATCCAGGCCGATTCCTTCGCCCGTGACTACCACATCACCGCGGAGGTGGCAGCGAAGAAGGATGGGACGCTCACCGCGCTGCGCGCCAAGACCATCGCCGATCACGGTGCCTTCGATGCCGCCGCCAACCCCTCCAAGTTCCCGGCGGGACTGTTCTCGATCTGCACAGGGTCCTACGACTTCAAGAACGCGTTCGCGGAGGTGGATGGCGTCTACACCAACAAGCCGCCGGGGGGGATCGCCTATCGCTGCTCGTTCAGGGTGACCGAGGCGTCGTACATGATCGAGCGGATCGCGGACATCGTCGCCCACCAGCTGGGCATGGACCCGGCGGACTTCCGCATGAAGAACTTCATCACGCCGGAGGCGTTCCCGTACAAATCTGCGCTCGGGTTGACCTACGACAGCGGCAACTACCAGGCTGCGTTGAAGAAGGCGATGGACAAGATCGGCTACGCCGCGCTCCGCAAGGAGCAGGCCGAGAAGCGCAAGCGCGGCGAGCTGATGGGCATCGGCATTTCCTCCTTCACGGAGATCGTCGGCGCGGGCCCCTCGCACACCTACGACATCATGGGCCTGAAGATGTTCGACAGCGCCGAGATCCGCATCCACCCCACGGGCAAGGTCGTCGCCCGCTTCGGGACCAAGTCCCAGGGCCAGGGGCACGAGACCACCTACGCCCAGATCATCGCGCACGAACTGGGGATTCCCGAGGACGACATCGCCGTGGAGGAGGGAGACACCGATACCGCACCCTACGGCCTGGGCACCTATGCCAGCCGCAGCACTCCCGTCGCCGGGGCCGCGGGGGCGATGGCCGCGCGAAAGATCCGTGACAAAGCCAAGAAGATTGCCGCCCACCTCCTGGAAGCCCGTGAGAGTGACCTGGAGTGGGAGCGGGGAAAGTTCTTCGTCAAGGGATCCCCGGATAAGGCGAAGACGATCCAGGAGATCGCTTTCGCCGCCTACACCAACTATCCTCAGGGGCTGGAGCCGGGGTTGGAGGCGGTCTCGTACTACGACCCGCCCAACCTGACCTTCCCGTTCGGCAGCTACATCTGCGTCGTTGACATCGACAAGGGCACGGGCGAGGTGAAGATCCGGCGGTTCGTGGCCGTGGATGACTGCGGCAACATCATCAACCCGATGATCGTGGAGGGGCAGATTCACGGCGGGCTGACGATGGGGCTGGCGCCGGCCCTCTACGAGGAGATCAATTACGACGAGGACGGCAACATCCAAGGCGGCAGCTTCACGGATTACCTCCTGCCCACGGCGATGGAGACGCCCAAGTGGGAGACCGACAAGACCACCACGCCGTCCCACCACCATCCCCTGGGGGCGAAAGGTGTGGGCGAGTCGGCTACGGTAGGGGCGCCCGCCGCGATCGCCAACGCGGTGGTGGACGCCCTGTGGCATCTCGGAGTGCGGCACATCGATATCCCGATCACGCCGTGGAAGGTGTGGAAGGCGCTGCGCGAGAAGGGGGTCACGGAATAGCGGTCGGGACTACATGGACGACACGCTGACACGCGCGCACGACCTCGCGGCGCGGGGTGAACCCTTCGCCCTGGCCACCGTGGTGAGGGCGGAACGACCGACGTCGGCCAGGCCCGGGATGAAAGCGATCATTCTGGCCGACGGGACGCTCGAGGGGTGGGTGGGAGGCAGTTGCGCCCACCCCGTTGTCGTCCGGGAGGCGCTCCGCCTGCTGCGCGAGGAGACTCCAGGGCTGATCGGTCTGAGCCCGCCGGGCCAGATCGGCCCAGAGCGGCCAGGGGTGATCTACCACCCCATGACCTGCCACAGCGGCGGGAGTCTCGAGATCTACATCGAACCCATGCTGCCCCAACCGCAACTCCTCCTCATCGGCGAGGCCCCGCTCGTGCGGGTCCTGGCCACACTGGGCAAGGTGACCGGGTTCGCGGTCTGGGTGGCCCATGCCGGTGGGCGGCCCCATGGTCTGGAGGCAGACCTTTCCCTGCCGCTGGATCAAGTCAAACGCAAGATGACCGCGCGCACGTACGTCGTCGTGGCCACGATGGGCGCCTACGACGAGGAGGCCCTGGAGCAGGTCGGTGACGCCGCGGCCGCCTATGTGGGGCTCGTCGCCAGCCGGAAGCGGGTGAGGCAGTGTTCGCGTACCTGCGGGGACGCGGCATCGGGGAGGAGCACCTGCAGCGGATCAAGGTGCCGGCGGGACTCGACATTGGCGCCACGACCCCCGAGGAGATCGCGCTCAGCATCATGGCCGAGATCATCCAGGTCCGCCGCAACCAGGCCCCCGGGCGCGTCGAGATCCCCCAGCCCCCGCAGGCCCCTGAGGCCATAGACCCGATCTGCGGCATGACCGTGGTGATCGCGACGGCGCGGCACGTCGTCGACTATCAAGGCGCGAGGTTCTACTTCTGCAGCGCTCCCTGCAAGCAGGCGTTTGAGCGGGAGCCGGCACGCTACACGGCGGCCAAGGCGTAGATGGGGCTGCACTTCGAAGGAAGCCTCCTCATCAAGGCGCCGAGGGCCAGGGTGTGGGAGTTCGTGGTAGATCCCCACGCCATCAGCAAATGCCTGCCGGACGTCCAGCGCCTGGACGTCCTCGAGGAGGGGAAGTTCAAGGCGGTGGTGCGCGTCGGCGTCGGTTTCATCAAAGGCAATTTTGCCTTCGATGCGGCGATGACGGACCTCGTGCCACCCACCCATGGGACGATCACGGGCAGGGGAAGCGGCATGGGCAGCGCCGTGGACGTCCAGTCCACCATCGACCTGAGCGACGCGGAGGCGGGGCAGACCCGCCTGGACTGGAAGGCCGACGTCGTGGTCAGCGGGCCGATCGCCAGCGTGGGGGCGAGGTTCTTGAGCGGCACCACCGAGAAGAAGATCGGGGAACTGTTCGACTGCCTGAAGGCCCAGCTGGAAGCCTGACCGAGAGTCAAGCTGCGCATTTTGCCTGTCTCCTCCACCCTCTCTGTGCTCTGATCTGAAAACGCGCAGAGTACCCGAGACAACGAAGAGCCTACCCACACTTGATGCGTCGTAGGATTCTGGCTATCATATGGCTAGAATGCGGCATCAGATCGTTCTCGCGCCGGAGGCAGCCCAAGACCTGAGGAGTCTGGCGGCGCATATGCGTGCTACAGTTCGGGCTGCCATCCAGAAACACTTGCGGCGTCAGCCAGCGAGAACAAGCAAAAGTCGGATCAAACGCCTGAGAGAGCTTTCCCATCCGCAGTTTCGCCTGCGGGTGAACGATATACGGGTCTTCTACGATGTGAACGAAGGGCGCGTAGAAATCCTGGCTATTGTGCTCAAGTCAGAGGCGGAAACTTGGCTGGAGGAGGTAGGTGAGCGCGCATGAAAAAGGTGGCTCTGTCTGAAGTGAAGGACGACCTCTCGAAGTTTCTGCGTGTCGCTGAGAAGGAAGCCGTGGTCATTACCCGACATGGCCGGCCCGCTGGTGTTCTCATTGGCTTCGAGTCAGAGGATGACTGGTTCGATTACCGTCTCGAGAACGATCCACGGTTTCTGAGGCGGGTAGAAGCGGCCAGGCGGAACATCCGCGCTGGCCGAGGTGTCAGGCTCGAAGATACCAAGCGGTGAGCGGTCGCAGGAGGGGGCAATTTGCATTTTTATGCGAAATGGTGTAATAATATTCCTTGAGAAACTCAAGACCCGAGGAGGGGGAGACGTGGTTCCGCATCTCTTAGAGAAGGTGGCCTCCGCCGTGGTGCCCGAGGTGGGGACGGTCGCCCTGGCGTACTCCGGCGGGCTGGATTCCACGCTGTGCCTGGTGCTGCTGCGCGAGAAGTACAAGGCCCGCCGGATTATCCCGATCACCGTGGACGTCGGTCAGGGCGCAGAAGAGCTCGAGGCCAGTCGTGCGCGGGCCCGGCAGCTGGGCATCGAGCCCCTCGAGATCGATGTCCGAGATGAGTTTGCCGATCAGTGGCTGCGGCGGGCGATCATGGCGAACTCCGATTACCTCGGATATCCGGTGGCCACATCGATGACGCGGCAGCTCATCGCGCAGAAGGTGGCGCAGAAGGCGCTGGAACTGGGGTGCGATACCCTGGCGGAGGGCTCGAGCGGGAAGGGCAACGACCAGTACCGGATGCACAACGTGTTCACCCTCTTTGCGCCCGGTCTGCAGATTCTCGTGCCCGTCCGCGACCTCGATCTCACCCGCCTGGAGGAGCAGGAACTCTGCGCACACTACGGCATCGCCGTGGACGAGCCGATCCCGGGCGGCGACGACAAGACGATGTGGTGCCGCTCGATCGCCAGCGGCGGCATCGGCCTGGACACCGAGCTGCCCGAGCGCATCTGGCTGTGGTACACACCGCCCCAGCGCGCCGCTGACGAGACCGTGACTGTCTCCCTGACCTTTGAGGGTGGCGTCCCCGTGGCCCTCGACGGCCGGCCTCTTCCCCTCGTTGATCTCATCACGGCGTTGAACGTCACAGGCGGACGGTGTGGGATCGGGAAGATCGACATCCTGGAAGACGGGATCATGGATCTCAAGTCGCGAGAGGTCTATGAGGCGCCGGCGGCCGCGATCATTCTCAAAGCCCACCGCGACCTGGAGCAACTCTGTCTCACGAAGGAGGAGATTCAATTCAAGCGGGGGGTGGATGCCACGTGGGCCTCGCTCGTGTATCACGGCGAGTGGTTTCACCCCTTGAAGGCTGACCTGGACGCCTTCATTGAGCGGTCCCAGGAGGTCGTCAGCGGCACCGTGACGCTGCGCCTGTACAAGGGGAGCGTGGAGATCGCCTCCCGCGACTCCTCGGCCTCGCTGTTCTTCCCGGAGCTCCGCTCGATCGCGACCGGAGGCTTCGATCAACGCCTGTGCGGCCCGGCGGCGGCGATCCGCGGGCTGCCCTTCGAGATTCTGGCGAGAAGGGAGGCCAGACGCCGTGGGCAAGCTGTGGGAGAAGGGGTATCGCCTGCATGAGGAGATTGAGCGTTTCGAGGTCGGCGACGACATCGCGTTGGACCGCCGCCTGGCCTGGGCCGATCTCATGGGCTCCCTGGCCCATGTGCAGATGCTGGGCCGCATCGGGATTCTGACCGGCGATGAGGTCGAGCGTCTGCGGGAAGGGCTCCGGGAGCTCCTGGCTCTGGATCAGCAGGAGGGCCTTGCGCTCACGGTGCAGGATGAAGACATCCACACGAAGGTGGAGAATCTGCTCGTGGCGCGTCTCGGTGATGTGGGCAAGAAACTCCACACGGGGCGCTCCCGCAACGACCAGGTGCTCGTCGACCTCCGGCTGTACGCCAAGCGCGCGCTCTTGGATCTGCAGGAGGCGGTTCTTGCGCTTGCCGCGACGCTGCTGGAGTTCGCGCAGCGGCACCGGGATGTGCCCATGCCGGGCTACACCCACATGCAGCGCGCCATGCTCTCCTCCGTCGGGCTGTGGGCGGGCGCGTTTGTCGAGGCGCTCCTCGACGACCTGCTGTTCTGCGAGACGGCCTACCGCCTGAACGATCAATCGCCGCTGGGCTCGGCGGCAGGCTACGGGGTGCCGCTGCCGCTCGACCGGGAACTGACCGCACGCCTCCTGGGATTCGCCCGGGTGCAGGGCAACGCGCTCTACTGTCAGAACAGCCGCGGCAAGGGGGAACTGGCCGCCCTCCAGGCCGCCGCGCAGATTGCCGTGGATCTGGCGAAGCTCGCCACTGATCTCCTGCTCTTCACCACAGCCGAGTACGGGTTCTTCCAGGTCGCCCCGGAGATGACCACGGGGAGTTCCATCATGCCGCAGAAGCGCAACCTCGATGCCGTAGAACTGGTGCGGGCGCGGTGCCGCCGGATTCTCAGTTACCAGGAGGAGGTGGCGGGGATTATCGCAGGCTGCCCCTCAGGGTACAACGGGGATCTGCAGGAGACCAAGCGCCCGTTCATGGAGGGCCTCGACGTCGCCATGGCCTGCCTGCGTGTTATGGCGCTGACCATCGAGCACACCACCGTGGATGCCGCTCGCTTGCAGGAGGCGTGCACTCGCGAGCTCTTTGCCACGGATGCCGCCCTGGACCGCGTGGCGCAGGGCGTCCCGTTCCGCGAGGCGTACCGTCAGGTGGCGGCGGATCTGGGGGCAGTGCCTGTGCCGGATCTGCGTGAGGCGCTGGCCCGCCGCGCCCATCTCGGTGCGCCGGGCAACCCCGGCCTGGATGTGGCGGCCCGATGGATCGAGGCGGAACGCGAACGGGTGCAAGTGGCGCGCCGGCGGTTCGATACGGCGCTGGCTGCCCTGGCGGACGCGGGTGATCCGTAACGCGGGGCGGTTAGCCGAGGCCCGAATGCGGTTCGCAGTCCTGCGGACCGGGTGTTCAGCGAGTGAGGTACGGCGCCCCCGTGACCCAGCGGTGGAGCTGGGCGAAGAGTGAGCCGCACGCATAGAGGTTTTGAGGAGGATACTGAGCGAACCAAGGCGGCGGATGGCGGCGAGGATTCCCAACTCGGATCGTGCGGTGATCGAGCCAATCAAGCTCCATGGCTACCTCCTGTCCACCTCACATCCCGTCGGCCGTTTCAAGGCAGCCTTCTTTCTCTCGCTCGGTTACACATCTGACGCCTGGCAGCGTCTTGAGTCTGATCTGCGCCTTCAGCATCTCACGCAGGAGACCGAGTTGCGCGAGACGACCGCCTATGGCCAGAAGTACGAGATCCACGCTACACTGATGGGGCCGGCCGGCATTCCGGCCGATGTCGTCAGTGTCTGGATCGTCCTCAAAGATGAGGAGGTTCCTCAGTTTATCACTGCCTATCCCGGAGGGGACCGATGAAACATCGACCACTCGATACAGTCGTTCTGGATCGCGACCTACCCGTGCACGCACTGAAGAGGGGAGATCTGGGGGGAGTCGTCCATGTCTACGAGCCCGACGGACTCGAGGTTGAGTTCGTCACGGCATCCGGCAAGACCGGAGCGCTACTTACTCTCCAGGCCAACGACGTGCGCCCCGTAGTCGACAACGACTTGGTGGCTGTCCGGCCATTCAGCCTTTCGGCATAGTGGTCAGAGCGGCGGCTAGCAATGGCCTGCAGCTGACGGGCGGGCGTGTGCCGCGATCAGCCCCTCCCTTCGCCCACTCAGCCGCCCGCAGCTGAGACCGAAGGCGTTAGACCGCCCGCTGCGGATGTGCTGGCTCAAGCAGTGAGGAGTCGAAAGCGAATCTGGCAGATCATTGATTGGGGTGCGTCAGTACCCGACCTTCCGGGCTGTGTTGCGACTGGTAAGACGATTGATGTCGCCCTTCGGCGAATTGAAAAAGCCATTGCACTCCATCTCCGTGGCATGCGTGAGGATGACCTGAAGCCACCACTGCCGCGACAGCGCTCGGTTGCTCCACGGCACACACCGCGAAGGTTGATTTTTTCGCAACTGTCGAGATAGCGGCCTAACAAGCGGCTGGAGTCGCGAAGAACGCGCCGCATGGGGTGAGCCAGTTTTAGGTCCTGACGATCTCCGGCTCTGGAGACCCCGGCTCTTCCACCGAGGGCTCTGCTATTTGTACCGGCGCGGGCTGAGGTTTCGGCGCCGCGGCCGGCCGGGGCGCCACTGTGCGGAAGCGCGAGGCCGAGGCGGGCCACGCCACCAGGAGCTCCGCCGCCTGGGGGCTTCCGGTCAGACCGCGGTGGGTGGCGATGAGCGTCTGCAGGAGAGCCAGGTCGGCCTCTGTGGGTCGCGTGATGGCGACAGATTCCTGATTGCACCGCCGTTCGATGGCGCCACTGTCGTCGAGCACAAAGGCGGTCCCTCCGGTCATGCCGGCCCCGAAGTTGCGGCCGGTGACCCCAAGCACCACCACGACCCCGCCGGTCATGTACTCGCACCCGTGGTCGCCCACGCCCTCCACCACCGCGACCGCGCCGCTGTTGCGTACCGCGAACCGTTCACCCGCCCGTCCCGCCGCGAAGAGCCGGCCGCCGGTCGCGCCGTAGAGCACGGTGTTCCCGAGGATGACGTTGTCGTGGGGGGCGCCGCGAAAGTCGCGGGGCGGCCACAGGATGATCTCTCCTCCGCTCATGCTCTTGCCGACGTAGTCGTTGGCTTCGCCCTCCAGCAGCAGGCGCATCCCCTGGACGCAGAAGGCGCCGAAACTCTGCCCGGCGCTGCCCGTGAACGCCAGGGTCACCCGCCCCTCCGGTAGGGTGTGCTCACCGTAGTTCCAGGCGATGGCGCCTGCCAGCCTGGCTCCGACGGTCCGGTCGATGTTGCGGATCGGATAGGCGAGGGTCACCGGTTCATCGCGGCTGAGAGCCGCTTGAGCCTCGGCGAAGACCTGATCGTCGAGCGGCGGGGCGTCCGGCCGGTCGTTGCGCGCCTGGATGCACCGCAGCGGTTCA
This sequence comes from Armatimonadota bacterium, assembly GCA_031420915.1. Taxonomy (GTDB): domain Bacteria; phylum Sysuimicrobiota; class Sysuimicrobiia; order Sysuimicrobiales; family Humicultoraceae; genus JANONS01. The sequence continues at coordinate 5,011 of JANONS010000350.1, read as the reverse complement.
TCCCCGGACCCCTCCGGCGGTGTGAGCAGGAAGGTCAGGTCGAGACATGTAGCACGGGGGTCGGTCGCCTCCGCGCGCCGCAGCAGGTCGCTCCGCCCGATCACCTCATCCAGGGAGCGGACGCCGAGGGACGCCAGGATGCTGCGCACCTCCTCCGCCACGCCCAGCATGTACGCCACCACCCGCTCCGGCGTGCCCGTGAATTTCAGCCGCAGGTCCTCCCGCTGCGTGGCGACTCCCGTCGGGCAGGTATTCAGATGGCACTCCCGGGCCATCACGCACCCGAGCGCCACGACCGCGGCGGTGCCGAAGCCAAACTCGTCGGCGCCGAGCATCGCCGCGATCACCACGTCACGCCCGGTCTTCAGCCCGCCGTCTACGCGGAGGCGCACGCGGCCGCGCAGCCTGCTCTCCACCAGCACCCGCTGCGTTTCTACCAGTCCCAGTTCCCAGGGAACGCCGGCGTTCTTGATCGAATCCAGCGGGGAGGCACCCGTGCCCCCATCCTGGCCGCTGATCTGTATGGTGTCCGCGAAGCCCTTCGCGACCCCCGCGGCGATCGTCCCCACGCCGGCCTCCGCTACCAGCTTGACCGCCACCCGCGCCTGGGGATGAATCCGCTTCAGGTCGTAGATGAGCTGCGCCAGGTCTTCGATGCTGTAGATGTCGTGGTGGGGCGCCGGCGAGATCAGCGTGATCCCCTGTTGGGACCGCCGGATGGCTGCGATCTCGGATGTGACCTTGTGCCCGGGGAGCTGCCCCCCTTCGCCCGGCTTGCTCCCCTGCGCCATCTTGATCTCGAGTTCGCCGGCCGACATGACGTACGCGGCCGTCACCCCGAACCGCGCCGAGGCGATCTGTTTGATCCGGCTGTTGGCGTCGTCGCCGTTCGGGCGCGGCCGGTAGCGCGAGGGGTCCTCGCCCCCCTCCCCGCTGTCGGAGCGGGCGCCCAGGCGGTTCATCGCGATGGCCAGGGCCTCGTGTGCCTCGCGGGAGAGGGCGCCGTGGGACATCCCCGCGGTGATGAAGCGGCGGACGATCCCCCGAGCCGGTTCGACCTCCTCCACCGGAATGGGTGTGCGGTCCACAAACGCCAGCAGATCGCGGAGCGTGGCGGGGGGTCGGGAGGCCACGAGCCGGGAGAAGGCGGCGAAGGCCTCACGGTCGCCGGCTTTCGCTGCCACGTGGAGCTTCTTGACGACAAACGGGTTGAAGGCGTGATACTCGCCGTTGCGCCTGAAGCGGACGAATCCGCGGTCCTCGAGCGCGCCGTCGTCGGCGGCGAACGCCCGATCGTGCCGGACCCTGACCTCTTCGCCCACATCCTCCAGCGTGATGCCTCCCAGGCGCGAGGGCGTACCGGGGAAGCACCGAGCGATGAGATCCGCGCTGATCCCGATCGCCTCGAAAATCTGGGCGCCCTGATACCCCAGGAGCGTGCTGATCCCCATCTTGGTCATGATCTTCAGGACCCCACTCTCGATGGCTGCGCGGTAGGTCTTCACGGAGGTGGATCGCTCCCCGTTGCGGCTGGGCTCACCTGCTACCGTCCAAAGGGCCAGGTACGGGCAGACCGCCCCCGCCCCGTATCCCAGCAGACACGCGATCTGGTGGATGTCGCGCGCTTCGCCGGTCTCCGCGATCAGGCTGGTGCGAAGCCGCAGGCCGATGCGAATGAGGTGATGGTGCACAGAGGCGACAGCGAGCAGCATCGGGATGGGCGCGTGGGTGGCATCGACGTCACGGTCGCTCAGGATGAGGATGCCGGCCCCGTCGGCCAGCGCGTTCTCGGCCTGCCGCAGGAGACGGTGCACCCCGTCCCCCAGGCGTTCACTGGAGGGGGAGAACAGGGCCGTGAGAGTTGCCACACGCCAGGGTGCATGCCGGGCGATGCGGGCCAGTTGATCAGGCTGCAGGAGGGGCGAGGAGAGGGCCAGCAAACGCGCGTGCTTCGGCGTCTCCTCCAGGAGGTTCTGCCGCGGCCCCAGGTAGGTGGTGAGCGACATGACCAGCCGCTCGCGCAGCGGGTCGATGGGGGGATTGGTCACCTGGGCGAACCGCTGCCGGAAGTACTGATAGAGGAGGCGTGGATGCTGTGCCAGGATGGCCGGGGGCGTGTCGTCACCCATGGAGAAGACCGGATCCTTGCCCTCCGCGGCCATCGGGCGCAAGATGTGCTGCACGTCCTCGGCCGTGTAGCCGAAGATCCGCTGCAGGCGGTGGAGCTGCTCGGGGGCAACACCCTGAACGTCTTCAGGGGAGTGCGCGGAGACGCGAATGAGGTCGCGCGTCCACCGCTCATACGGTGCCCTGGCGGCCGCGCGGGTCTTCACGGTCCCATCTTTCAGCACGATCCCTTCTGTGGTGTCGACCGCCAGCATCTCTCCGGGGCCCAGGCGTCCCTTCTCCACGATGCGCGCCGGATCCAGGTCGAGGACGCCGGCCTCCGAGGCGAGGAGTACGAGCCCATCTCCTGTGATCACGTACCGCGCAGGGCGCAGGCCGTTGCGATCCAGCGCGGCTCCCACCACGCGCCCATCGGAGAAGGCGAGGGCCGCCGGGCCATCCCATGGTTCGGTGAGGCAGGCGTGGTACTCGTAGAACGCCCGCAGGGCGGGGTCGAGATCCACCATCTCCTCCCAGGCCTGTGGCACGAGCATCATGATCGCGTGGAGCAGGTCACGCCCCGAGGCCACGAGCAGTTCCAGCACGTTGTCCAGATGGGCGCTGTCGCTGCCGCCGTCCTGGAGGAGAGGGATCAGATCCCGCCATCGGTCGCCCCACGCCGATGTCCGCAGCATGGCCTCCCGGGCGCGTGTCCAGTTCACGTTGCCCTGCAGCGTGTTGATCTCCCCGTTGTGGGCCAGCAGCCGGAAGGGCTGGGCCAGCCACCACGAGGGGAAGGTGTTCGTGCTGTAGCGTTGGTGGAAGACCGCGAGCTGGGTCTCGTAAAGGGGATTGGTCAGGTCGAGGTAGAACCGGGGGAGCTGCGGCGAGACGAACAACCCCTTGTAGACGATCGTCCTGTGCGAGAAGGAGGCGATGTAGCAGGGGAGGTCCGCCTCCCGCAACCGCCGCTCGATGGTCCGCCGGCAGAGGTAGAGGGTGCGTGCAAAGGCGGCATCGTCATCACCGGGACGGCGGCTCACGACGAGCTGTTCGATGACCGGTTGGGTCGCCCGCGCAAACTCGCCCAGGGCGTCCGGGTCGACGGGCACGCGCCGCCACCCGCGCACCCGAAGGCCCTCTACCGCCACGGCGCCCTCAATGACCGCGCGCGCGGCGTCCTCCCGGCCCTGTGGGAGGAAGACCATCCCCACCGCGAGATCGCGGTCGGTCGCATCGGCCAGCGGCAGGTCTTGCCGCAACAGCGCGTAGGGGAGAGAAGTCAGCACGCCCGCGCCGTCGCCGGACTTCCCGTCCGCCGACACGGCGCCACGGTGGCTCATGTTGGCCACCGCGGTGAGCGCCGCGGCAAGCACACCGTGACTCGGGCCGGCCAGCTGGGCGACGAACCCCACGCCGCAGGCGTCATGCTCGGTTGTCAGGCTGCGCACTCCCATCGTCACTCCCGAGGTATACAAAAACCCGAGGGCGAGGTCACCCCGGACGACATGGTCCGGACGGTGAGGAACCTCCCCCTCGGGCTTCTCTCCCGACGGTGTAGCCGGCGCGGGCTGCCCTGTCCTGGCGCTGTGCGTCAGGCAGAACTGCCGCTTACACCCACCGGCCTGCGCCGCTTGAACCAGACCTTCCCCGTGTGGGGAAGCGGAACCCTAGGCGCACTTCCTCAGAGCCTGTCGGCTCTCGTAGGACTCTTCGCTAATTGGATAAAGTGTGCCCTGGTGTCAGGCAGGTGTCAAGCGGAATCCGGCACTGCGTTCGTATTGGCCGAACGATCACACAAGACGACACAGTTGCTGAACATCTACAGAGCCGACAGGTAGTGGGTCAATTTCACACTACGCACAACCCCCGCCCGAGCTTGGGCTGTGAGGCAGGCTCAAACAACTCCACCTTACTCGACCCGATTGCCACCGGGATCTGAGAGTTGAGGACAGCTGAGAGCGGCCGACTCCATACTCGGGTCCGGACCGAGTTGCCCCGAAGATGTCAGCCGCGACCCCAGGCGCGGCCGCCTGGGAGGGTGCACGTAGGACGCCCGAGCCTCCCTCACCACCGCCGTGTTGCGCGGACCAAAGTACAGTTCTGCCTCGTAGCCATTGTGCGCGCGGCACCGGAGTTGAATGTTCTCTGCTGTGGGCTCGCCACCCGCAGCATGGGGCGTGACGTGATGGAACTCCAGAAAGCCCTGCTCGGTGCAGCGGCGGCCTGTGTCACTGACGAAGGCGCACCGGCCGCCGTCGCGGAGCCAGACCGCGCGCTTGACCTCGGCCGGGATGTGACGCGAGCCGGGGCCAGTGCCGCGGCTCCCGCGCGGGCGGTCCGTGGCGGCGACCTTCTTCTTGGCAAGGTCGTGGAGGAGCGCCGTCAGAGCCCGATCGAAGATCGCCGCCGGATCCCCGTCCGGGATCTGGTGGCGTAAGAGGGCCTGCGCGAGCCGTAACTTCTCACATGTTTCGGCGCTCGCCGTGAACTGCACTTTGTAGCGCTGGGGCGCCAGCGGGGCGACGACCGCGGGACGCGCTCGGGGCGGCATCAAGGCCAGGGGCGTGGTCGGGGTGCTCGCGGTCGGGAGCCTGCGGACGGAGGCCGGGACAGGCGGCTGGGGGCGCAGCCGCGCGACGAGCTCCTCGACCGCGCGCTTGCTCTTGTGCCGGGCCATGTCCAGGAGTTCCCGATGGTTCTCGCGGGTGAGGTGGGTCCCGAGGAGCCCCACCGTCGTGAGGTTCGCCGACCCGTCTCCGAGCCTCTCAAGAAGCACCGGGAATCTTCGGACGGCCCGGGCGGCCTCGATGCGCCCGTAGGCGGCGTGCTCGGAGAGATGCAGGATTTGCGTGCAATAGGTGAACAGCGACGAGCAGCCGTCGGCGAGATACAGGCGTCGCTC
>JANONS010000349.1:0-6914 GCA_031420915.1 Armatimonadota bacterium | reverse complement strand
ACGCCGCTGCTGGTGATCGACGAAGGCCGGTTCAGGCAAAACTGCCGCGCCTATCGGCAGAGCCTGCGCGAGGCCTACCCGCGCAGCCAGCCCGTCTACGCCTCGAAGGCGCTGTGCGTGCTGGCGATCTGCCGCCTCGCGTACGATGAGGGACTGCACATCGACGGCGCCTCGGGGGGAGAACTGTACACGGCGCTGCGCGCCGGGGTCCCCGCGGAGGCGCTGCATTTCAACGGCAACAACAAGACCGAAGATGAACTGCGCCAGGCACTGGAGGCGGGCGTCGGCCGCATCATCGTGGATAACTTCCACGAACTGGACCTGCTCGATCGGTTGACCCGTGAACGGGACACACGCGCCGCGATCCTGCTCCGGCTTACCCCGGGGATTGAACCCCACACGCACAAGGCGATCCAGACCGGAGGGGTGGACTCGAAGTTCGGGTTCGGCATGATCGACGGCACGGCGATGGAGGCCGTGAAGAGGGCGCTGGAGGTCCCGGGGGTGGAGGTGCGCGGCCTGACCTGCCATATCGGCTCCCAGATCTTCGACCTGGAGCCCTTCGGGCTGGCCGCGCAGGCGATGGTGGCGTTCATGGCGCAGGCCCGGCGCGAGCTGGACCTGACCTTTCATGAACTCAACCTGGGAGGCGGGCTCGGCATCCGGTATCTCCCGGAGGACGCCCCGCCGGCGATCGAGAGCGTGGTGCGGAGCGTGGCGGAGGCGTTCACCGCGGCACTGGAGGCGCAAGACCTCCCGCATCCTGAATTGTTCCTGGAGCCGGGACGCTCGATCGTGGGTGACGCCGGCGTCACCCTCTATACCGTCGGCGCGGTCAAACCGATTCCGGGCGTGCGCACGTACGCATCGGTGGACGGGGGGATGTTCGAGAATCCCCGACCGGCTCTCTACGGCGCCCGCTACACCGCGGTCCTGGCCGAGCGCGCAACCGACCCGCCCGATGGTCCGGTCACCATCGCGGGACGCTGCTGCGAATCCGGCGACGTTCTGATCTGGGAGGCGGACCTGCCGCGGGTGCGCCCTGGCGATCTGCTGGCGGTGTTTTCCACCGGCGCGTACACTTACTCGATGGCGAGCAACTACAATCGCTTCCCCCGCCCCGCGGTGATCCTGGCAGGGGAGGGGCGCGCCCGGGTGATCGTGGAGCGCGAGACCTACGAGGACCTGGTCCGCAAGGATCGGCCGCTGGCGTAGGGTGCGCTTTCCAACACTGCAGGAGCTGTTCTTCCTGGGGATCGCCCTCCTCGTCGCCGCACCCCTGCACGAGCTGGCCCACGCCTACACGGCGGACCGTCTGGGGGATCCGACGCCGCGACGCTCCGGCCGGTTGACGCTCAACCCGCTGGCCCATCTCGATCCCCTCGGCACGATTCTGCTGCTGGTGGCGGGATTCGGCTGGGCGAAGCCCGTGCCCATCGACCCAGGCTACTTCCCGGACTGGCGGCGGGGAATCATTCTCGTGTCGGCGGCGGGTCCCCTGGCCAACGTGATCCTGGCGTTCCTGTTCGGGTTGCCCTTCAAGCTCGGGGTGGTGCTCCCGCCACCCGTCGGCCACTTGCTGGCGACGCTGGTGCTCGTGAACGCCGTCCTCGCGGTCTTCAACCTGATCCCGGTCCCGCCGCTGGATGGTTCCAAGATCTTGATCGGCCTGCTGCCGCCCCGCCTCAGTCGGGCCTATGCGCGGCTGCAGAACTACGGCGTACTCATCCTGTTGGCACTGATCTGGTTCCGGGTCACCGACGTGCTCGTGAGGCCGCCCCTGATGTGGTTGATCCGCCAGGCCATGGGGACGGCGTTCTGACCGCGCCGACAGGATTTCCCGGGCGTCGTCACGTAACCTACATCCAGCACTGGGCCCACGTTGTGGGCAGCACCAGGTTGTGCGTGGTGGGCCATCGCGCATCGTGACCAACACCAGACCGGGATCCTACGTCGTCCACACCGCCACGTTTGAAGGTCCGCTGGATCAGTTGCTCCAGCTCGCCCAGCAGGGGCAGGTGGACCTCGAGACCATTCCCCTTGCGGAGATCGCCGCCGAGTACCTCGCCCACAGTCGCCGCGCCTTCGATGTGGAGGAGGCGACCGAGACGCTGTGGATGCTGGCCGCGCTCATCGAGCTGAAAGCGCGCGCGCTGCTGCCGCATCCGCCACCGGTCGAGGAGCCACCGGCGGAGGAGCCGGGCGACCTGCAGGAACTGCTGGAGGAGCGGCTGGCGACCTACCGCGTGTTCAAAGATGTCGCCACCGCGCTGCGGGCGCTCGAGTCCTATCAGCAGCGGGTCTTCCTGCACCCGCCCGAGGAGCCGGCGGGCCCGCTCCTTTCCGGTGTGGCTCTCGCCGATCTCTTCCGGGCGTTCCAGGAGGTGCTGGCCCGCGTTCCGGATCGGGTGGAGGAGGTGCCCCCTCAGTCCATCACGGTGGCGGAACAGATGGCCGCGGTGCTGGCCCTCCTGGCGGACGGGGTCGAGGGGGTTCCCTTCGAGGCGCTCTTTCGCGCGGCCGCGACACGCCTGGAGATTGTCGTGACCTTCCTGGCGCTGCTTGAACTCATTCGACTGATGCGTGTGCGCGTCGTGCAGGATGCGACGTTCGGCGCGATCCGCGTCTATGGACGCGCCGCTCGGGACGGAGGGGGTCAGACCGGAGGAGCCGGGGATGATTGAGCTCGAACAGGCCGCCGGTGACGCGGCCCGGCTCCACGAACGGGATGCGCGGGTCCGGGAGACGGCCAGGGCGATCGAGTGCATCCTCCTCGTCAGCGGCGGACCGGTGCGGGTGGAGCAACTGGTGGATGCGGCCCAGGTGCCTCCCGAGATCGTCGTGGCCGCCGTGGAGATCCTGATGCAGGAGTACGCCGCGCGAGGGCTCGAGATCCAGACGGTGGCGGGTGGCTATCAACTGGCCACCCGTCCGGACCACGCGGAGGTGGTGCAGCGCTTCCTCGGCGCAGCGGGGCGCGAGCCTCTCACGCAGGCCACGCTGGAGACCCTGGCGATCGTCGCCTACCGCCAGCCCATCACCCGGCCAGAACTCGAGGCGGTGCGTGGGGTGCGCAGCGAGTACGTGCTCGAACGGTTGGAGGAGCGCCGCCTGATCCGTGTCGTGGGACGAAAGGCCACCGTGGGTCGGCCCATCCTCTACGCGACCACGGAGGGGTTCCTCCGCTACTTCGGACTGCGCGATCTCGCCGACCTGCCGCCGATGGCGGCCTTCGGGATGATCCACCCAGCCGCCCCTGAGGAATGACGGGGCGAGGGTTCCTCCTGCTCGCGGCGGGCGTTGCGGTGCTGGCGACGGCCCTTGCTGCTGCCTCACAGCCCGTCCCACCGTCGGCGATCTTGCCCACCCCGCCGTCGGTGATCTTGCCCACCCCGCCGTCGGTTATCTTGATCGATGGACGAACCGGTGCGGTGCTGTTTGAGCAGGGTGCGGATGTACTCCGGCCGCCGGCCAGCACCACCAAGGTCCTGACGGCGATCCTGGCGATCGAGCGCCTCCCGCCTGATCGGCTGGTGACCATCTCCCTGCGGGCCGCGGCGCAGCGGTCGGGAAGTGCGATCGGGCTGGAGGTCGGTGAGCGGTGGCGAGTGGATGATCTGTTCCACGCTTTGATGATCGCGTCGGCCAATGATGCGGCGGTGGCGCTGGCAGAGGCGGTAGCGGGGTCCGTGGAGCGGTTCGGGGACCTGATGAATCAGAAGGCGCGCGCGCTCGGCGCCGAGCACAGCACCTTCGTCGTGCCACACGGCCTCCACCATCCGCGGCACCAGACCACCGCGCGGGACCTGGCGCGGATCACCCGGTACGCGCTGCGCCACCCGGCTTTCGCCGCGATCGTCCGCCAGCAGACCTACACGCTAATTCGCCACGGTCAGCCGCCGCGTCTGTTGATCAACCGCAACCGGCTCCTGTGGCGGCTGCCGGGGGCCGACGGGGTGAAGACGGGGTGGGTGAGCGAGTCCGGTCCGTGTGTGGTCGCCTCCGCCACCCGCGACGGCTGGCAACTGATTGGTGTCGTGCTCGGTAGTGGCGACCTCTTCGGCGATGCCGCGCGCCTGCTGGAATATGGCTTCGCGCACTTCCGCCTCGTCCGCGTGGCGGGGCGAGATCAGGAACTGGCCCGTCATCGGCTGGCGCGCGCGGACAGAGAGGTGGCGGCGACTGTCGCGGAGGACCTCTACGTCGTACTGCGCCGCGGGGCCGCTCTGCGGTGGGAGGTGCGGTGGCGGCCCGACCTCCTTCCGCCGATCCTGCGGGGCGATCCTGTTGGCGAGATGCTGGTGTACGCCGACGACCGGGTGGTGGCGCGGCAGCCGGTCGTGGCCGCAGCCGACGTGCAGGCCAGGTCCCTCTGGAGCCGCTTCGTTATCTGGGCCCGCGGGTGGTAGATGGAGCCCAAGCGGCTCTACCGCGCGCGCGACGACCGGTGGATCGCCGGGGTGTGCGGTGGGCTCGGGCGGTTCTTCAGTGTCGATCCGACGCCGATCCGGCTCGGCTTTATCGTGTTGAGCCTGTGGAGGGGATTTGGGGTGCTGCTCTACCTGATCATGCTCCTCGTGATTCCTGAGGAGCCGAGCACGCAGGTGGTCACCGATCCGCACATCCCGCAGGAGCACGGCCAGGAGGATCCGCAGGCCCGCCGGTACCGGATTCTGGGAGCGATCCTGCTCCTGGGCGGCGTCTACCTGCTGATGCAGAACCTGACGTTGCCGCAGACCGTCGAGTGGGCGGTCGCCGTCCTGCTCATCCTGGTAGGGTTCGTCATCCTGCTGCTCCGCCCGGGTCGGATCTAGCCGATCCACCTGGTCCGTCGTTAGCCGATACGGGTTCCCAACTCGGCCTCCGCCTCCGGCCGTAGCAGCACGATCCGCCGCGGGGGGAAGTTGGTGACCGCCACGACCTGACGGTTAAGCAGATCTTCCATCGCATAGAAGGGGCGCAGCGCCGCTGAGGAGCGGCGCATCCCAAAGGGGCCGAAGTCGATCAGCAGCCGATACGATGGCTTGCGCGCCTTCGGGAAGTCCTCCACCTGAACGATGCGTCCCACCCGCATCTCCACGCGCTCGAAATCCTCAATGGTGATCCGCGCCATGCCAGGGCGATACTCCGGCTGGTGATGAATTCCTCTCGCGTAGCGCTGGCGCCGCGTGGTCGGGAGGAGGGGTGCCGAAAGTGGGGGAATACCCCGGGCAGTCATGACGGATGCTCGAGAGCAAGCGCACACCGTCATCGCCATCGACGGACCGATGGGGTCGGGGAAATCCACCGTCGCCAGAGGCGTGGCTCAGCGTCTTGGGTATCGCTACATCAACACGGGCTCGATGTATCGCGCCGTGGCACGGGAGGCGCTGCACCGCGGGGTCTCCCCGCAGGACGCCGAAGGACTGGGCGAGATCGCCCGCACCTTGGCGATGGAGTTCCGCGACACGCCGGATGGGCAGCGCCTCATCGTGAAGGGGGAAGATGTGACGGAGGCGCTGACAGACCCCGAGGTGAGCGAGGCGGCTTCGCTCGTCAGCGCCCACCCGCCGGTGCGGGAGGCGCTCGTCGCCCGGCAGCGCCGGCTGGGGGCGGTGGGGGGTGTGGTGATGGAGGGACGCGACATCGGCACCGTCGTCTTCCCCGATGCCGAGGTGAAGGTCTTCCTCAACGCCTCCCCACAGGAACGGGCGCGGCGGCGGTACGAAGAACTGCGCCGTAAAGGCGTCGAGGTGCAATTCGAGGAGCTGCGCGCGGCGGAGGAGGCTCGTGACCGGCGGGACCGCGAGCGCGCCCACTCGCCCCTCCGGGTGGCGGAGGACGCTGTGGTCATCGACACGACAGGGAAGTCGGCGGACGAGGTAGTGGAGGAGGTCCTGGCGGTGTGCCGGAGCCGGCTCCATGTGGTATAGGCTGAACCGCGCCTTCTTCTGGGTGTGGTACCGTCTCCACTTTGGGTTCCGGATCGAGGGGCGCCACCACGAACCGCCGCCTCCGTACATCATTATCGCCAACCACACCAGTGCCGTGGACGGTCCCCTCATGGCGCTCGCCGTCCGGGCGCCTGTGGCCTTTGTGGCGAAAGAGGAGTTGATGCACATCGGTGCGCTCCGCGCCTGGATCCGGTCGGTGGGCGGTATCTTTGTCAGGCGAGGCGATCCCGGTCGCGCCTTCTTCCGGACCGCCCTCGACATTCTGAGCCGTGGGCGGGTACTCGGCATCTTCGCTGAAGGGACGCGCAGTCCCGATGGCCGGCTCCAGCCCTTCGAGGAAGGGGCCGCCTATTGTGCCCTGAGGGCCGGCATTCGGGTGCTCCCCATTGCCATCATCGGCAGCCACAGGGTCATGCCGAAAGGCACGAAGTTTCCCAGACGGGCGGTGGTGGTCCTCAGGATAGGGGAGCCGCTTGTCGTGCCGAAGGTGGAGAGGGTGACGGGGGCCCTAAGGGAGGAGTGGACGCGCAGGTTCCACCAGACGCTGGCCGACCTGCTCCCTCCGGACCAGCGCCCGCTGGCGGAGCCGGCGCGGCCGGCGCCCAGCCCGCTCCAGGGTTGAGGTCAGTCAGCACTTGCCGCCGATGACTCCATGAGTCCCATGCAGCAGTCGCGGATCAGGCCCCTCGCCATTTGCGTCTTCCGGAAGGGCGAGCGGATTCTCGTGGCGGAGGGGTATGATCGGGTCAAAGGAGAGCGCTTCTACCGGCCCCTCGGCGGAGCGATCAAGTTCGGCGAGTACGCGCCGGTGGCGCTCTCGCGTGAGATCCAGGAAGAGCTCGGTGTGGAGATCAGCGACCTGCGCTACCTGGGGACCCTGGAGAACCTCTTCACCTATGAAGGCCAGCAGGGCCACTAGATCGTGCTCGTGTACGATGGCGCCTTTACAGATCAATCGATTTACGAGCAGGAGTCGATTAC
>JANONS010000348.1:0-2219 GCA_031420915.1 Armatimonadota bacterium | reverse complement strand
AAGCTCGCAAGGCATTGAGGGAGGCAGGAGTGACATTTTCACGGAACACTTAGGGTGACGAAATCACTGACCCACAACAGGAACTGAACCGATCCGAACGGACAGAACCAGCGTCTTCTCGCTGTACGCTGGACTTTCGATGAAGATTTCCATGATGCCAGGTCTCAATAGCCTGATGAGGCCATTCGATTCCACATCGAACGAGGCGACGTTCGACCCGTACAAGGTGCGCGATGGCTCCCCACGGTCCATGCGTCGAAGAAAGACGTGCTGTCCAACACGCGCGCGGATCCTGTGGGAGCGCGTGATCATCGGCCCGCGGATGGCATCCACGGAGTACGGAATGATCACAGTGTCAGGTGGGAGCGGGGGTAGGTACTGGCTGGGCAGGTCCTCGGCCTGCCACTCTGTCGCGCCCCACCGGTAGAGTCGGCTCGTATCGCCCTCGGACTCCAGCAATCCTTCGGGAACAAACTCGATTCCGCCGCTGAAGAGGCCGTGCCGTTCCAGCGTCACCCGCAGCATCCCGGCGCGTTGCTGGACCACGACGAAGCCGAGGTATCCTCCACTCCCGCCTCGGGCGGAGAACACCGCGGCGAGGGGTGCCCCAGTTGCTGGCCGCCCGATGTGAATGGGTAACGACCCATCCCCGATCACGTCGCGCTGGAGGACCGGCGTGTACTGGCCACGTCTTCCCGGGGCAAAGACGAATGCCATAGCCCGCCTGAGTGTCTGAATCCTCTGATCCGGAAGCGTCGCGGCGACAAGCACTTCGTCGCGGCCGTCACCCGTCAGGTCGGCATAGACGATCTGGTCGATCTTCGCGTCCTTTGGAAGTGCCGCCGCGACCTCGGTGGCGGTCGGCCGCTCGACCACCGACGGCCGCGGGACCTGGCAGCCACTGAGGATGGTTGCGAGGGTCACCCATGCCAGAGGCCAGGCGAGGCGACGAGACACGTGCCCCGTCTGGCCACGCCGGATCATGGGTGTCCTGTAGGCTCCTGGCGCTTCCACCCGACTACCTGCGCGCCCTCGCCGATCACGGAGCCGGAGACGAGCGCGTCCTCGATGCTCGCCCCCGGGTGCACGATGGCGTCACGCACGACCGAACCGCTGATCCTGGCACCCGCGCCCACCGAGACGTAGGGGCCGACGACGGACCGGGAGATCCGCGCCTCCGGGCTAATGGCGGCGGGCGGGATGACGACCACGTTCGCGAGAGGCGGCACCGCCGGCGCATCCAGGGTGAGCAGGTCCCGGTTCGCCTGCAGCAGCGCCTCCACCGTACCGCAGTCGTACCAGTGGGTAATCGGGAATGTGCGCATCCGCTCGCCCGCATCGAGCATCAACTGCAGCGCGTCGACCAGCCAGAATTCTCCCCTGGCCGACCGGCGCTCCCGCACGAGGCGCTCCAGCGACTCCCGAAGCAGCGGGGTGTTCCAGATCAGGTAGAGACCGACGACAGCCAAGTTGCTCGCCGGCACCTCCGGCTTCTCCACCAACCGGGTCACATCCCCCTGCCCATTTACCTCCGCCACCCCGAAGCGCCGGGGATCCTCCACCACTTTGACCGCGGCGGTAGACTCCCGGCGGGCGAGGAGGTCGGGCAGGTGAGCCCGTACGATCGTGTCCCCGAAGAGGATGAGGACAGGGTCGTCCTTCAGGTGATCCCGCGCCACATAGATCGCGTGCCCGTTGCCGAGGGGTTCGGTCTGCTCGACGAAGGAGATCTCCAGGTCGTAGTGCTCGAGCACCCACTCCCGAACCTGCTCGCCCATGTGGCCGATGACCAGGACCACCTGGTGGATGCCCGCCCGCACGAGTTCGTCCAGGATGTGGGCCAGAACAGGTTTCCCGGCCACATGCAGCAGGGGCTTGGCCCGGGTCAGCGTATGCGGGTGCAGCCGGGTACCGAGCCCCCCCACGGGGATGATGGCTTTCACTTACCGCCCCCGGAGCGTCAGGATGAGGCTGAGAGTGCGGACCAGGATCACCAGATCCAGATAGGGGGAGCAGTGTTTGTTGTAGTAGAGGTCGTACTGCAGCTTGACCAGCGCATCCTCGGTCGAGCTGCCGTACCCATAGTTCACCTGGGCCCACCCGGTGACCCCGGGCCGCAGCGCGTGTCGTGCGCGGTAGAACGGGATCTGCTTCTCCAGAGTGGCCACAAACTCCGGACGCTCCGGGCGGGGACCGATAAAGCTCATCTCGCCGCGCAG
>JANONS010000347.1:0-1791 GCA_031420915.1 Armatimonadota bacterium | reverse complement strand
GGTGGCGATGGCCAGGCCGATGGCCAGGACGGCGAGTAGCTGCATGGGGGAGAAGCCCAGCACCAGGTAGTAGAAGGGCAGAGTGGCGAAGATGCCGGAGTAGACGCCTATCTGAGTCAGCCGCTTGACGCGCCGCACGTCCTTCAGGAAGTCGGCGGCGGCCATGGTGATACGGCCGGAAGGCGCGGCGTCTGTCAGCAGGTCCCCCCTGTGCCCGTGAACGTCTATATCGGTACTCATTGATGGGTCGATAGGCCCCGTCAGGATGGCTGATACACCTAGCAAGACGTGCCGGGGGCCGGTGCGTTACGATGTAATGCGTCAAGCACCGCCGGGGCGACACGGGAGCGGACGAAATCAGAGTGTGGAACGGCGCTTCATGTTGACAGATTCGCAACTGGCGGGTATTATGTTTGACTGAACGGCGACCGAAGGCCGAATCCCCCGCCCATGGCGGGGGAACGGGGGAACCGTCTACCGGGGTGAATCCCGACGAGAGTCGGGAAGGGCAGCTCTTTCAGCCCTAACCCGTCAGCTAACCTCGTAGGCCGCTGAAAGAGGCCATAGCGCCCCGCAGAGCCGGGCGGAGGCTATGTCCTCTGGCCCGGTTTTTGATTTGGTCGCCCGAGATCGGAGGTAAGGCTCATGCAGCGATTAACGCATCGCTGTCCCCGCTGTGACCAGCCTCTGGGGATCTCCTGGGACATGTGGGGTAAGTACTATCTGTGCGGGGAATGCGGCTTCACGGCGGAGGACGACGACCAACTCACCGGTACGAGCGCGGAGCAGGCCCCACCGCCCCAGCCGGACCTCACCCAGATAGAGGTCTACAGGCTCCGCCAGACCGCTGCCAGGAACTAGCGTGCCGGGCCCCGCCAGGTTCCTCTACGGCCTCGCCCTGGGCCTCAGCCTCGGCGTTATCTGGGCCAGGCTCGCCGCCAGCGCCCAGTCGTTGCCCCACCGGCGGACCAGCCGTCCGGCGGCATCCGAATCGCCGGTCAGAGAACGCCCGCGGCGGAAACCCTCTCGCCGCTAGAGATCGCGCATTCCGGGAGCTGCAGACGTCCGGCTCCGCGCGGCTGCCTTCCGTTAGAGCACCTTCAGCATGAGGAGCCAGGAATAGAAGATCAGCTTCACCAGGTCCGCCATGAAGGATATCGGGTTGCTGGGGTTCTTGAGCTCCACGTGGTTGAGGAAATCGAACTCGGCGAAGTAGACCTGGTGGCCGTTGCCGGCCGTCGCGTCGCGGAGGCGGCGCGACTCCACGTACGGTATGTACGGGTCGGAGCGGTCGTGCATGATGAACAGGTCGGTGTCCAGCGCCTGGACAGAGCTTGACGGCGACACCTCCCTCAGGGTAGCGACGTCTTGGGGCGACACGTCGCCCCAGAAAGCGAGGATGCGCTCCGGGTCCCTGTCTTCGAAGGCGCCGTAGATGTCCCTGGCGCGAGACGACAACCGGCCAACCAGGGAGCGCGCCGCAGGGTCTTCGTCCACGAAGATGCGGGTGAGGATATCGCGGTCCTCCGCGTCGGGCAGGTAGGAGATGATGCTGTTGTAGAGGACCCGCACGCTGGTCAGCCAGGGGTCCCAGGGCTCCGTGTGCCCGTTGTACTGGATGGACTCCGTGGTGATAGCGCTTATGAGGTCTACCAGGTCGTAGTAGGTGCCCAGGGAGGCGAAGAAGTCCACCTTCTGGCTGATGCGCGGGTCAGAGGCGGAGACGAGAGCGATGCCGGCTCCGGCGGAGGCTCCAAAGATGCCCAGCCGGTCGGGGTCAACGTAAGGCTG
>JANONS010000346.1:0-2309 GCA_031420915.1 Armatimonadota bacterium | reverse complement strand
AGGGTAGCACACCCCGGGATTGACGAACCACCCGGCGGACCGCCCTGGTGCGGCTCCTGGCCGGCACCCCGGAGGGGTGGAGTTGACCCGCGCTTTCGTGGACACCCTGATGCTTGGGGGACTGATCCTCCAGGGCGGACTGTGTTTGGCCGAAGGCCGGTCAGTGGTCTACGCGTCTAAGCGTCCGTCGTCCCCATGATCCTGGTCCCCAGCGGACGTGAACTTCGCCGCGCGCACGGTTGCGCGTAGAGTTTGGTGCCTCGGCAGGGGCAAGCCCGCAGCAGGGAGGTGGCCAGCCCAGGATCATTCGCCCCTGAGCGCCGGGGTAGGGGGACGCAGGAGTCGGAGTTTCAAGAACCCAGCAAGGGGATGAGGATGAGAAATCGGTACATCAAGCTGACCTCCGTCGCGTTCGTCGCCGTGGTCATCGTCCAGGGGGCCCACATAGTCGAGCACGTGGCGCAGGTGATCCAAAAGTTCCTCCTCGGCTTCAGCCAAGCGCATGGGCTCTTGGGGGCCGCCTTTGACTTCGAGTGGGTCCATTTCCTCTACAACACCGCGCTGGAAGCCGCCCTGATCTTCATCCTCCTCTGGTGCCGCCGGGCGACGGGCCATCAGGCGTCGCCGGCGCTGCAGGTCGTGGTGTGGCTGCAAGGCTACCACGTCGTCGAGCACGTTGTGAAGATGTACCAGTATTACATGCTCGGTGTGCCGTCGGGAGCGACGAAGGGCATCCTCGGGTTCGTCCTGCCAGTTATCTGGGTGCACTTCTGGCTGAACCTAATCGTCTTGGCCCTGATCGTTCTGGCCCGGTATGCGTACGGGCGTATGCTGCGCCAGCAAGTGAGCCCTGTCGGAGTAGGGTAGGATCGCCCCGGAGGGAGGACCGATAAGGGCCTCTATGGTGCCTACGCTCCTCTTGCTCGCCTAGCATCCGGCATAAGGGTGAAGTATGCTCTGACGAGCCAGCGGGAGCGTGATTCCGGACACCCGGACCCATGAGAGCACGGCAGGACGGCACGAGCCGGAGGATCGTTCCGACCCGTTTCGATTTTGAGAGGGGAAGAAGACAATGCCGGTCCTGACCGTCGCCGACGTTGCCAAATCCCACGCCGATCTGGAGATCCTGAAAGGCGTCACCTTCAGCCTCGAGCCAAAGGAGAGGGTGGCGCTGATCGGCCGCAACGGCACGGGCAAGACGACCCTGCTGCGCCTGCTCGCGGGGCTGGACGAGCCCGACCGCGGCCGCGTCAGCCTGGCCGGATGGGCGCGCGTGGCCTACCTGCCGCAGACCCCCGAGGGACCGACTGAGACCGCTGTGCTGGCGCACGTGCTGGCCGGCGCCGCCGACGTGCACGCGTTGGAAGCGCGCATCCACGACCTCGAACACCGGATGGCCGCGCCAGAGGTCCACGACGATCCCGCGCGCCTGCGGGATGTGATGGAAGAGTACTCGCGCGTCCGCGAGCACTTCGAGCACGCGGGCGGGTTTACGCTGGAGACCCGCGCCCAAGTGGTGCTGTCCGGCCTGGGGTTCGGCGAGAGCGATCACGCGCGGCCGCTCGGCGTGCTGAGCGGAGGGTGGCGCGTACGGGCCGAACTGGCGCGGGCGCTGCTCGGCGAGCCCGACCTGCTGCTGCTCGACGAGCCGACGAATCACCTGGACCTGGCCACGACCGAGTGGCTGGAGTCGTACCTCAAGGCGTTCCCCGGCGCGTGTATCGTGGTGAGCCACGACCGTTACCTGCTCGACGCCGTGACCTCACGCACGCTCGAACTGGAAGACGGCCGCGTCGAGTCGTATCCCGGCGCCTACTCAGCCTACGTCGCGCTGAAGGCGGAGCAGGTACGCCTGCAGCAGGAGGCCTGGAAGCGGCAGCAGGAGGAAATCGAGAAACTCAAGGACTACATCCGCCGCTACAAGGCGGGCCAGCGGGCCGCGCAGGCCCACAGCCGCGAGAAGATGCTCGCGCGCGTCGAGACCGCGGCGGTCGACCGTCCGCGCGAGACCCGCGCCATGCGCGTGAAAGCCGACGCGGCACCCGCGTCCGGCCGGATGGTCGCGCGGCTCAAGAATGTGGCCAAGCGGTTTGAGGACAACGGTGCGTCCGGTGGTGCGAGCGGCGCGGACGACCGGCCCGGCGGCGTCGAGGTCCTCAGCGGCGTGAGCCTGGAGATCTACCGCGGCGAGCGCATCGGCCTGCTCGGCCCCAACGGCGCGGGCAAGTCGACGCTGCTCCGGCTGATCGCGGGCCTGGACTCCCCCACATCGGGTATCGTCACGCTCGGTGCCGGTGTACGCCCCCGCT
>JANONS010000345.1:0-3570 GCA_031420915.1 Armatimonadota bacterium | reverse complement strand
GACACGCTTTCGGGTGTCTGCTTGACGGAGTGGGGATCGAGCACATGCGGGGCGATCACCGTCGAACTCCACCCGAACCTGCGGTTGGGCCAGAGCCGGTCGAAGTGGACCGACAGCATGTCCCCCGGCTCCGCCCCCTCGACCAAGAACGGACCTGTCTGCGGATTCCCTCCCTCGGTTACCTTGTTCCCGGTGGCATCTACTCCACTTGCGTCCACCGTCGTCGTGATCACGGTGTCCCCTGAGGCAATGGTCAGGACCGGTTCGTGCGCTCCGATGGTGGTGTGATAGAACCTGGGTTCGAATCTGTGAACGACCATGAGGTTCCTCCGTACAAACTCCACGGGCCTGGGCTTTGATCGCCCAGGCCCGTGTCTGTCTCGCGGACAAGCCTCGTCGGACAGAACGTGCTGTTGAGAGGTTAGCCGATCGGTCGGACTGCCGACGCCTGTGGGCCCTTCTGACCCTGCGTCTCGGTAAACTCGACCTTCTGCCCCTCGTTGAGGGACTTGTAGCCTTCACCCTCGATAGCACTGAAGTGCACGAACAAGTCCTTCGTGCCACTATCCGGGGTGATGAAACCATACCCCTTCTCGCTGTTAAACCACTTCACGGTCCCAGTCGCCATGCTCTTCCCACCTTTTCCTCCAAGCTACCACAGACCTGATTCCTTCTGCGATGCCCGGATAGTATCCCACAGATCGGCCGCAAGCACAATGGCCCACCCACCCCTCCTTCTCTTCCAATCCGAGCTTCGGCCCGCTCCCGCTGCAAGCGCGCCCTCCCTGGTTTCATCCACTCGCAGAGACCTGTTAGGTAGCATTGTACCGCGAGTGACGTCGGGTGGTTGGCCTGGTGGAGACGAGGGGATTCGAACCCCTGCCCTGCAGGCTGAGGGGGGTGGGAGCCGCAGGAGACCCAGGGACCTTGCATCGAAACTCGAACGTGAGACAGTCAGGGGAAGTTGATGGCGCCTCTCCCGACCGGTACGGTTACTTTCCTCTTCACCGATATCGAGGACTCCACGCGCCTGCTCGAGTACCTCGGTAGCCGCTACGCAGAGGTACTGGCAGAATACCGGCAGCTCCTCCGCACCGCTTTCCAGGAGCGCGGCGGGTTCGAGGTCGATACCCAGGGGGACTCGCTCTTTGTCACCTTCCCCCGCGCAAAGGACGCCCTCTTAGCGGCCATTGCCGCACAACAAGCCATCTTCGCCCATCCCTGGCCCGAGGGAGCGGCCGTGCGGGTGCGGATGGGGCTGCACACGGGCGCACCGCTCAGCGTCGAGACCGGTTATGTCGGCGTAGATGTGCACCGGGCTGCCCGCATCGGCGCCGCCGGCCACGGGGGACAGATTCTCCTCTCCCAGGCGACACACATCCTCATCGAAGAAGACCTCCCGCCTGGCGCCAGCCTTAGAGATCTAGGCGAACATCGCCTGAAGGATCTTACCCGACCAGTCCGCCTCTTCCAGGTTATCGTCGCGGGCTTGCCCGCCGATTTTCCTCCCCTCAGGTTGCTGAGCATTCTGCCCAACAACCTGCCCATCCAGTTGACAAGTTTCATCGGCAGAGACCGCGAGATGGCAGAAGTCAAGCATCTGCTCGCCACGACCCGTTCGCTGACCCTCACTGGCACCGGAGGGTGCGGCAAGACGCGGCTGGCGCTGCAGGTGGCTGCGGACCTACTCGATGAGTTCCCGGATGGGGTATGGCTGGTAGAACTGGCAGCGCTTTCGGATGCCACCCTCATCACCCGAACGGTGGCCTCCGCACTGCACGTGCGGGAAGAGCCGGGTCGCCCCCTCGTGGTCACGCTGTCCGAATCGCTTCGGACGAAGCGACTGTTGCTGGTGCTCGACAACTGCGAGCACCTGATTGCTGCATGCGCGCACCTTGCGGAAACGCTGCTGCTGACGAGCCCGACACTCAAGCTGCTGGCCACCAGCCGGGAACGGTTGGGCATCCCCGGCGAGATGACCTACTCGGTACCTTCTCTCCCGGTGCCTGACCTCCGCCGGCCTGCGTCCATCGAGCAGCTCACTCAAGTCGATTCGGTCCGCTTGTTTGTTGAGCGGGCCGTCTCCAGCCAGCCAGAGTTCAGAGTGATCGACACCAACGCCCTGGCGGTAGCACGGATCTGCCATGCGCTTGAGGGCATCCCGCTCGCCATCGAGCTGGCGGCGGCCCGGGTGAAGGTCCTCTCCGCACAACAGATTGCCAAGCGCCTCGACGACCGATTCCGACTCTTGACAGAGGGCAGCCGTACGGTCTCCCCGCGCCAGCAGACCCTGCAGGCGACGATGGATTGGAGCTATGAGCTGCTCTCAGAATCGGAACGCATCCTACTGCGACGGTTATCAGTCTTTGCCGGTGGGTTCTCGCTGGAGGCGGTCGAGACGATTTGCTCGGGGGACAGCGTTGAGGTGCGCCAGGCGCTCGACCTGCTGACGCACCTGGTGGATAAGTCGCTCGTCATGGTGGACCACCAGGGCGAGGGTGCACGGTACCGCCTGCTGGAGACAGTCCGGCAGTATGGCCGCGACAGGTTGCTGGCCTCACGCGGGGCGGAAGAGGTACGCGCCAGGCATCGCGATTGGTACGTTGAGTTGGCCGAACAGGCGGAGCCGATGCTTGCCGGCCCGGACGAGGCCTGGCTGGATCGACTGGACAAGGAGCAGGACAACCTGCGTGCGGCGATCGACTTTTCCCTGCGTTCCGGCCAAGCGGAGGCAGCGCTCCGGCTGGGCGCAGCGTTGTGGCAGTTCTGGCAGGTGCGCGGGTACTGGACCGAGGGGCGCCAGTGGCTGGAGGCGGCGCTGGACGGTAGCCGCGGAGCCCCACCCGCCTTGCGGGCGAAGGCCATGAGGGGCGCGGGCGTGCTCGCTCAGATTCAAGGCGACCATGAGCGCGCGCACACTCTGAGCGAGGAGAGCCTGGCGCTCTTCCGGGCGTTAGGAGACAAGCACGGCATGGCCCGTGCCCTCAGCACCCTCGGGAACGTAGCGTATCACCAAGGCGACTACACCGCCGCTAGCGAGCTTCACGAGGAGAGCCTCGTATATGGTCGGGAGCTAGGAGATGCACCCCTCGTCGCGACCTCACTGGTCAACCTGGCCAGTATCGCCGATCACCACGGGGATTTTGACCGGGCGTCGGCCCTGTGCAGAGAGAGCCTGACGATGTTTCGGCACGCGCGGGACAAGCGTGGGGCCGCCGCCGCCCTCAACATGCTGGGGATCCTGGCGCGCGATCAGGGCAATTACCCAGAGGCACGGGCACGCTTCGAGGAGAGCCTGGCCCTTCGGAGGGAGTTCGGGGACAAGCGGGGTATCGCAGCCTCCCTGGATAACCTGGGCCTTGTGGCCTGGGAGCAGCGGGACTACGAAGCCGCGCGCGCACTCTACGAGGAAAGTCTGACCCTACGGCGGGAGCTGGGGGATAAGCACGGCATTGCGGCCTCCCTTGATCATATGGGGCTCGCGGCGTGGCACCAAGGCGATTATAGGCAGGCTACGGCCCTGCTCGAAGAGAGTCTCACCGTGCGAAAGGCGCTGGGGGACAAAGCCGG
>JANONS010000344.1:0-2063 GCA_031420915.1 Armatimonadota bacterium | reverse complement strand
CGGGCTGGCGCGCCTCCGGAACATCGCCCGTGTGCTCGCTGCGGAACTGGGGGTGCCGGCGGAGGTCGGCAATCCCTTCGCCAGCCTGGAGGTCACCGCAGCGACCTTTCCCCCCGACGTCCTGGCATCGATGGGACCTGTCATGTCGGTTGCGGTCGGCCTTGCGCTACGAGGAGGGGACGTATCGTGATTCGGATCAACCTGCTGCCCAAGGCGCCGGCCCGGCGCATCAGCGGGCGGCCGCTCTTCGAAATCGGGATCCCGCTAGTGGTCCTCGCCATCGTGGTCTTTTGGTATCTCGTCCTGTCCGGACAGGTGAAGGACCTCAAAGGGGAGATTCAGGAGACGGATCGCTTGATCGCCGAGCTGCAGCCCCAGGTGGAGAGGGTCGAGGAGTTGAAGCGCCAGATCGAGGCGGCCAAGGAGAAGGAGCAGCTGCTCGCGCAACTGCTGGCGACGCAGATGCCGGCCTCGTCCATCCTGACCAACGTGCGGGTACTCATCCCCAAGGATGTCTGGATCACCACGCTGACCGTCCCAAACACGGGATCCTTCTCGCTCGACGGGTCAGCGATGAGCTACGTCGCGGTGGCGCGCCTGATGGAGAACCTGGAGACCGCGCGTCTCTTTGAGGGGCTCGACCTAACCGTGGCCGAGCGGGAGCGCATCGGCGAAACCGATACGGTCAAGTACTCGGTCACCGGGCGGCTGCTGCGGCCGCGCGCGACGCCGGAGGGCCTCCGATGAGATTCACGGGTCGAGAGCGTCTCATCCTGAGCATCGTTATCACCGTCGCGATCGCGGCCGTCTTCTGGTTCTTCTTCCGTGCCCCGCTCACTGCCGAGCGGACAACATTGCAGGCGGCCCTCGAGCAGAAGAAGGCGCGGCTCGCGGAGATGCAGGCGATCGCGGACCAGCGGGAGGCGCTGGAGCGGGAGTATGCGGCCCGCCAGGAGCGCATCCAGGCGATCGAGGCAAAGCTGCCGGCTGCGCGAGAGATTCCCACCCTCCTCCGGCAGATGCAGGCGGTGGCGCAGGAGAGCGGTGTGAAGCTCGTCTTGCTGCGACCGGGCGCGCTGGAGACCCCGACGACCGCTCCGGCCGGGCCGGCCGCACCGCCGGCCGCGGGACAGCCACCCGCCGGACAGCCGGCAGCCCAGCCGCCGCCGTACCGCCTGTTTCGGCTTGAACTGGCCTTCGAGGGGACGTATGATACCGTGCTCGCGTTCCTGCGGCGCTTAGAGAACTTCCCGCGCTTCATCGCGGTGACACAGTTCACCCTGACCACCCAGGAGCTTCCGCGCCTCCGTCTCAGCGTCACCTCGAACACGTTCGTCCTCCCAGACTAACTCGCTCCGGGGACGGGCGTGACGGTCGACCTGGCCGAGATGCTGGCGCAGGAGCAGGATCGCCTCGTTCAGGACTGGGCTTCGGACCTCCATCGGCGGTTCGGCCCGGTCGCGCATCCCTCCTCTGATTATTCCGGCGTCGGAAGGATCTTGATCGGTGATCTGATCCACTACCTCCGTCGTGGGGATCCGGGCGCGCTGCGCGCGTTCGCCGCCGGCGAGGGGATCCTTCGACTGCGCACGGCGCTTGGGCTGGCGGAGGTGATCCAGGGATTTCTCGCGCTGCGAGATCTGGCGATGCAGGCGTTGGAAGGCCGCATTCGCGATCCCTACGCGCTGTACCGGATTTCCCGCCGCCTGTCTAGCGCGATGGACCTCGTCCTGGCGGAGATTGCCCGTCAGTGTGAGCGCCCGCAGGGGCGCCTGGACCTTGCGCCCTCCGAGGCGGAGGAGGTGAGCCAGCACCTCGACCGGGAGATCCGGCGCGCGCTCCGCTTCCAACGCCCGCTGTCGCTGCTCCTCGTCCAGATTGATCGCTACGACGAGTACATGCGGCTGTATGGGGCGGCGCTTGGCGAGCTGGCAGCCTCGGCGGTGACAGGGACGCTGGGGCGGGTGACCCGTGACGTGGACATCAGATGCCCGGTCGACGGTGGGGTCGTTGCGGTGATCCTCCCAGAATCTACCATCGAAGCTTCGCGCGTGGTCGCCGAG
>JANONS010000343.1:0-2478 GCA_031420915.1 Armatimonadota bacterium | reverse complement strand
GGTTGCCGATGGCGATGACGAGCTGCCCCACGCGCAGCGTCGAAGAGTCCCCCAGTTCGACCGACGGCAGAGCGGTCTCCGGGATGGCGAGTACGGCCAAATCGCTGTGAGGATCGACGCCCACCGCCCGCGCGGGCAGTTCCCGGCCGTTCCTGGAGACGCACCTGAATCCGATCGGCGCCCCGCACGACGTGGCTGTTGGTGAGGATGTAGCCGTCGGGCGTGATGATAACCCCGCTGCCGGCACCGCGCAGTTCCCGCTGCCCTCGGCGCTGCAGCCGCTCCGGCGCAGCGCGCGCAAGGCCGACGCTCACCACCGCCGGGCCGACGCGCTCCACCGCCCGGATCACCGCCTCCGAGTAGGCATCCAGCGCTACTGTCTCGACAGGCCGGGCCGGGTGTGCCCGCTGTCCGTTGTCCGACTCCGCAAGAAGATGGTCCAATCGCACGATGACACCCCTCTCTCCCCACTATAACGCGCCGTCTCACCCTCCGCCTTCCGCGAGCGGAGCGGTTTCGCAGGGCGGCAGGCAACGAGGGAGAAGTATCCTACCGATGCCGCCCGTCCGGTTCTGGGACGCCTTCCGCTTCTGGCTCAAACTTGGCTTCATCAACTTCGGTGGGCCGACGGGGCAGATTGCCCTCATGCACCAGGAACTGGTGGGGCGCCGCCGCTGGATCAGCAACGACCGCTTTCTCCACGCGCTCTCCTACTGCATGTTGCTGCCCGGACCGGAGGCTCAGCAGCTCGCCATCTACGTGGGATGGCTGCTCCACCGGACGGCGGGGGGGCTCATCGCGGGCATCTTCTTCATCCTGCCCGCCATCTTTGTCATGCTGGGTCTCTCATGGCTCTACGCGGTCCATGGGACGGTCGCCTGGGTGGCCGCGGTCTTCTCCGGCCTGCGCGCTGGGGTCATCGCCATCGTCACGACCGCGGTCATCCGCATTGGGGCGCGGGCCCTCCGGAACCCGGTGATGATCGCCATCGCCGCCAGTGCCTTCGTGGCGATCTTCCTGTTTGGGGTTCCCTTCCCCGCGATCGTCATCGGCGCGGGACTCCTGGGTCTGGTGGGTGGCCGGTGGTGGCCGCAGACGTTCGCGCTTGCCTCCGCTCCCGGCGAGGAGGGAAGGGTGGATCTCGCCGTCATCGGGGATGACCTGCCTGCAGCTGCACACACGCGTCCCAGCCTCCGCCGCGCCGCGGGTGTCGTCGCGCTGGGGCTGGCCATCTGGTGGGGACCGCTCGCGCTCGTCGGGATCTGGCGTGGTGCTGGCGACGTGCTGACGCAGGAAGCGCTCTTTTTCAGCAAGGCGGCCATGGTGACCTTCGGCGGCGCCTACGCGGTGCTCGGCTACATCGCCCAGGCGGCCGTGCAGCAGTATGGATGGCTCGCTCCTGGGGAGATGCTCGACGGGATGGGCTTGGCGGAGACCACGCCGGGGCCGCTGATCATGGTGACGCAGTTCGTGGGTTTCCTGGGGGCCTTCCGGCATCCGGGCGGTCTGAACCCCGTGCTGGCCGGCACCCTCGGCGCGATGGTGACGGTGTGGGCGACGTTTGTCCCTTCCTTTCTTTGGATCTTCCTGGGCGCGCCGTTCATCGAGCACCTGCGCGGCAACAGGCTGCTCGGCGCGGCGCTTGGAGCGATCACGGCGGCGGTGGTCGGCGTGATCCTCAACCTGGCAGTGTGGTTCGGACTCCACACGCTCTTCGGGACGGTCACGGAGCGCGCGGTGCTGGGTGTGACGGTCCCGGTGCCTCAGCTCGCCACACTCGATGTCAGTCTGCTGCTCCTGGCGGTTGCGGCGGTGGTGGGGATATGGCGGTTCCGCTGGGGCATCGTCCCGGTCGTGCTGGGGAGCGGGATGGCGGGGTGGCTGCTTCGTCTCGCGCGCATCTGACCTGGCAACCGAAGGGGTGGCGGAAGGGCTCGGCGCCTGCGACGCGAAACGGTCAGAGTCACCGGAATGGTCAGCGTCGCGGCGGAACGATGAGCGCCAGGGGGAGGGGAAGAGCTACATGAAGACGATCGCCCATCACCGTTTGCTTGATATGCAACCGGAGCAGGTCAACCCCAGCATGACCCGGCGGCTCCTGTGGGGAGAACGGATCATGGCTGCCCTGATGGAGTTCAAGCAGGGCTTCGTCGTCCCGACGCACCAGCACGAGAACGAACAGCTCACCTACTGCCTGTCAGGTCTGATGCGCTTCCACTTCTCCGACCGCGAAGTGCTGGTGGGCCCGGGGGAGGTGCTGCTCATCCCGGGAGGCGTTTCCCACGGCGCAGAGTTTGTAGAGGACACGGTAGAGATGGACGTCTTCAGCCCCCCGCGCCAGGACTGGATCGAGGGGACCGATACCTACCTCAGGCGGTGACACGCGGGTGTCTGCCTGGCTCTACCTGCTGCTGGCGCCTCTCATCGCCGACTTCGTTTTGCAGCCGTACGAGCTGGTCCAGCTCAAGCGCCAGCCCA
>JANONS010000342.1:0-3632 GCA_031420915.1 Armatimonadota bacterium | reverse complement strand
CGCCATCCCGAGACCCAAGCGCAGAACGTCCTGGACGCGCTGAGCCAGACGCTCCCCCGTTTCGAGCGCGCCGAGGAAATCGCGGCACTGGAAGTCCTGCACGAACTCGTCACGGCGAACCTTCTGATGCCCGGCCTGGATCGCGCGCACCTTGGCTGGCCCTGGCTGCGTCTTACCGAGTACGGCCGTAAGGTCATCAGGCATGGCAAACCCCTGCCGTTCGATCCTGACGAGTACCTGGCCGCGGCGCAGCAGCGCCTCCCGAGCCTCTCCCCGCTGGCGCTGGAGGTCCTCCGCGAGTCCGTCGCCACCTTCCACCGTGGGTTTGTGCGCTCGAGCGCTCTGCTGCTGGGCACGGCGTCCGAGATCCTGATGATGGAGTTGATCGACGCGTTCATCGCCGGCCGGCCGGAGAAGGACCAGCAGCGCCTCCAAGCGGTGATCGAGGACAAAAGCATCTATGCGCGCTACCGCATCTTCCGCGAAGAGTTCGAGAAGGCTCGCGTAGTCCTCAAAATCCCGGATCCCGTCAGCAAGGACATCGACACCATTATCGACCTGGTCTTCAACGCCATCAGGCTGAATCGCAACGAGGCCGGGCACCCCTCTGCCGACCCGCTCAACGCCACGCTGGTCGCCACAACGCTCCAGGCCTTCATCGAGTACGCGGAGCGTTTAGCCGGACTGAGCGCGTTCCTCAAGGAGCCCGCAGAGGGACAGCCGGCGGCGGCACCCCGGAGGCGCAGGTCCCGCCGGCGGCGGTCTGCGTAACCGCCCGGACCCCTGCCCCGGCGCCGGTCCCGGCCGGCCTGTGCCTATGCGGGGACAGCGCATCTGTGCGATAATGAGGTTCTGCGGTCCTGCATCACAATCGGCTGGTGAGGAGAGACGCGCTTGCGCAAGCCCGAGGTTGGTGACCGCGTGTGGTGGAAGGCGTCCGGCCAAGCTCAATCCGGCGTCGTCGTGTTCACGCGCCGCGACGGCACCACGATTATCCGCCGCGATGACGGGACGGAGCTGGAAGTGGGGCTCGACCGCATCTACCGGCGGGAAAGGGTGGGGCGCTGACGGTGCGGGCCCTGGGGGTCCTTCCCAATCCCCAAGAGATCTATACGATTCATGAGGAGCGGAATGCCGGGCTCACGCCGAGCCAGATCGGAGCGCGGCATGAGATCTCCGGCGTAGCGGTCCAGCAGTTCCTCCGCCTCCGCACGAACACCACCCTGCTCACGCCGTTTGATCTGGCGAAGGGCCCCGCGGGCGGGTCGTTGGCTGTACCGATGTACTGGCTGGGATTCATCACCGCGTCCGGGCGAGTCTACCACCGCACGACACCGCACACCGTGGTGCTGTCCCTCGCCAGTGAAGACATCGAATTCGTCCAGACGCTCGTGCGGGATCTGCTCCGCACACACCCCGCCTACGAGTTCTGCTACAGCAGCCGCAACGGCCACCAGGCGTATATCCGCGATCGCGACCTCGGAGAGGCTCTGACCCACTGGGGCGTCACCACCGATCCGAGCGAAACGGCGCTTCCGATCGACTACGTTCCTGTGGGCACGCTGTCTCATTTCGTCCGCGGATTGCTGGAGGGGCAGGTACGCTATGCGCCCTTTGGCGGACGGAGCGAGCGGAGTGGCCATCCGTCGCCGCGAGTGCCGCGGCTGACCATCCCTGGAGCACCACGCTTCATTGACGGACTGCAACGCCGGTTGGGGGGAGCCTCCCCCGCCGTCGAGGGGAAGGTCGGTCCTACGAGTTCGGAGGCGACGGCCGTCGTGACCTTCCGGGGGCCCGCCGCCGAGGCCGTGCTCCGCTATGCCTACCGCGACCCGGTGCGTTCCAGCCCGCGCGCGGACAGATTGGTGAAGGCGTTTAGCTCAGAGGCGCGACCCGATGCGGGTTGAGCCCGTGCCCCAGGACGCCGTACGCCTGGCCTGATCGCGGATCAACCAAGCGGACGTTGTCAAGGTAGAGCCGCGGCGTCCGCCACAGCGTCCCGAGTGCCCGCCACAGCGACATCTCCTGGTACCGATCAGGCCACAGCTCTTTGATGAGCCGCTTGACGTGCGGCATGTACTTCGCGCTCATCGCCGGGAAGATGTGGTGCTCTGTATGGCAGCCGAAGTTTGAGTGCAGGATATCGAGAGCCTTAGGCACCGTCACCGTCAGCGAACCCGCCAGCGGATCATCATCCTC
Organism: Armatimonadota bacterium; assembly: GCA_031420915.1. Taxonomy (GTDB): domain Bacteria; phylum Sysuimicrobiota; class Sysuimicrobiia; order Sysuimicrobiales; family Humicultoraceae; genus JANONS01. The sequence goes on along the minus strand of JANONS010000342.1, from coordinate 1,433 downwards.
CAGCAGTGGATTCAGCAAGTGGTTGGTGGCAATGTACCCCATCACTACGAAGTTGCCGACGAAGACCGGGATCACGTAGAAAAATGGGAAATGGTGCCAGCCCAACCCCATCCCCGTTCCGGCCCAAAAGAGCAGCGGAAGCAGGGTCTCCCCTCCGAGGAGAAGCCGGTCACGCCACCTCAGGCGCGGCAGCATGTGCGCCAGCACGATCATGGCGTGCACGCTGAGCCACACCGAGAGCAGGGCGAAGAACAGGATGCTCTTCACGGGCACCAGGCGGTAGAGGGCACGTAGCAGCGGACGCCGATGGTATTCCTCCAGGGTGCTGGAGGCGTCGGGATCCTTCCCCAGCACCTGGGTGTTCCCGTGATGCTCCACGTTGTGCCACTGACGCCACAGCATCGGCGCGATGGCGGTCGGCATCATGCAGATGCCGCCCAGGAGATCACGCGCCCATGCCCACCGGACCACGCCGCCATGCAGGATCTCATGTCCAAGAAACCCGAGCGAGCCGAACGCCAGCCCGATGACGAGCGACACACCGATCCGCGCGAGCACCGGCAGGTCGCCGAAGACGATGGCGACCGTCCCCGCGAAGATCACCGCCACATATGGGAGGATCCACAGCGCTCGATGCGGGACCGGCCGAAAGTAGCGCGCCGGCAGCCGGCGACGCAGTTCCTGCGCGTACATGCGATGAGCGTTCACTCTACACATCCCCTCGCTTGATAGAAGTTTCGGGGTACCCATCCTAGCAATCCCCTCAATCCTCGTCTGCCGAAGGCGGGGTTGTCAACCAGAAGGCGCTAGTACCCGTAGTCGTCCTTGGCCGACGCCCTCTCGACGACGATCTGCCCCTTCATCGACGAGTGAATGTTGCAGTGATACTCAAGCACGCCCTCGGTCCTCACCGTGAACGTGAAGGTCGCCCCCGGGGCGAGCGCGCCGGAATCGAACGCGCCGCGGTCCGCGGTGACCGTATGTGCGACCCGCCCACGATTCACCCATCGGAGATTACTCCCTGACGCCCCAGCGCCCTCCATCGCGACGGTACTGCGCGCGATGGCCGGGCTGAACTCGAAGTCCTGGATCACGACCTCGACAGGTGTCTGTTGAGAGAGGACCACACCCACAGACAGCGCCACAAGCAGCGCGGTCACACTCAGCAGGATGATCGAGGTTCGCATGCCCCATCTCCTCCAGTCCATCGTCTACCCTCAGCGTATTCACGCCGCGTAACACGAATGTCACCATATATCATCTGTCACTCGGCCCCTCCCGTGCCCCCGTCATGATCTCAAACCCGCCCGCTGCGGGCAAGCCGCGCGTATCGCGTGTAGACCGCGGGATCCAGGTCACCGGCATCCAGCATGGCCTTCACCGCGCAGCGCGGCTCATGGGTGTGGGTACAGTCGCGGAAATGGCACCCGGTG
>JANONS010000341.1:0-1693 GCA_031420915.1 Armatimonadota bacterium | reverse complement strand
CATATGTGGAATGCAAGCAGACAACACCGCCTGCTGGCGATCGGGGGGAAGACTTCGGCCAAGAATAGGCGAAGGCGAAGGCGGAGGGCGGGCGATGTCGAACCGGAACCACGATGACTTCGACGTATGTCATGCTGACCTTCGCCGCCCTCTTCTGGGGCGGCACGTGGGTGACCGGGAAGCTGGCGGTGGCGGCCATCCCCCCGATGACCCTCGCCGCCGCGCGCTTTACCGTCGCCACAATCTTGCTGTGGGGGTGGGCGCGGACGAAGGGTGCGCCCGGACGCCGCCTGGTGGCTGCGGATCTTCCCCTGGTCCTGGGGATGGGTCTGACGGCGATCGCCGTCTACAACGTCCTCTTCCTGTACGGCCTGCTGCTGGCACCCGCTTCTGACGGCGCGATCATCGTGCCGGGTCTGGCACCCATTCTCACTGTCGCCCTGGCCTGGCCGGTCCTCCGGGAGCGAGTGAGCCGCTGGGGTGCCGCCGGCCTGATCACCGCACTTGCCGGGTTACTCCTGGTGATGAGCCCAGGCGGTGGAGGCGCTCCTTCCCGTCTCCTCGGTGACCTGCTCTTCTTCCTGGGGGCGTTCTGCTGGGCAATCTACTCGGTGATCGGGAAGGCTGCCACAGCGCGGTTCACGCCATTGAGAGCGACACTGTACGGATCGGTGGCCGGAACACTGATGCTGCTCCCGTTTGCGATCGTCGAGCGCGGATGGACCAGGCTGGTGACGTCCCCTCCGGCCGCGTGGCTCAGCGTCCTCTACCTGGCGGTCTTCGGGACGGTGCTGGCCTTCGTTTTCTTCTACGAGGGAGTCAGCCGGGTGGGCGCCGGGCGCGCCGCGTCGTTCGCGTTCCTCGTGCCGATCTTCGGGGTTGCCTCCTCGGTGGTCATCCTGGGAGAGGATCTGGCAGCATCGACGATCGCCGGGGGCGCACTCGTGCTCCTCGGACTCTGGCTGGTGCAGCGCGAGCCGACCGCTGTGGCGCCGGCCGTCAGGCCGGTTTCGAGTCAGGAGTCGCCAGGTATCAGGTAGTCGTCCTGCGTCGGGGCTTGCTCGGACCCGCTACTGCGCGGCCTTCAGAACGAGATCTTTATAGACGGCCGTTTCCTTGCCGACACTCACGGTGATGATGTACTTGCCATCGGGGAGGTACATGTTGTCGCCAAAGTGAGGTTCGATCTCACGGTGCCTTGACACCCTGCACGCCAGCACGTTGGCGAGTGCTCGGGAGGTTCCTTTCGCCTGGTCTTTGATCTTGACTGTGGGAATCACGTCTTTCACTTCAGTTCCTGTGCCCTTGTTGAAGATGTAGACTTCGATGTGGCGGTTGACCGGCTGCCCCTGCTCCATCATCGTCATCGTCGACATGGCCATGGTGACTGTGGGCCCGACCCTGAACTTGATCTTGTAGGACGCGGTCTGGGTCGCCAACTCTTTGCTCTGCATCGGGGCCCTAGATGCTGCTGTGGCCATCGATACGGACCATGCCATGCTGAACGTGATGAACATGACAGAGCCAAATCGGAGAAGCGATTGTCTCGTTGATGCAGACATGCCTCACCTCGGATGTTGCCGACGTGTCATTCCTCAGCGCTGGCGCTCTGACCTTCCATGGGACTGCACCTCGATCGGAAAGGCGAAGTCGGGCTGCATCCGCCCGTGCTGCAGCCAGTAGCGGGAGTGCG
>JANONS010000340.1:0-1553 GCA_031420915.1 Armatimonadota bacterium | reverse complement strand
CCATCTTCTTGAGGAGTCGGACAACGGACAGCAGGCTCACCCGGCCCGGCCTGTCGAGACAGTAGCGCTGGACGCCTACTCGGAGGCCGTGATCCGGGCGGTGGAGCGTGTCGGCCCTGCGGTGGTGAGCGTCGGCCTTGCGCGCGCTGCGCCGGAGCGGCTGCAGCGCCGGGGGCAGCGGGAACTGCGCGGCGCAGGCAGCGGGGTTATCATCACGCCCGACGGCTACATTCTCACCAACAGCCACGTCGTGCGGGGCGCCGATCGGATTCAGGTGCGTCTCCAGGACGGCCGGGAACTTCCGGCGCGGGTGGTGGGCGCCGATCCTCACAGCGAACTAGCCGTGCTCACCATCCCGGAGACCGCTCTGCCGTCGGTCGAACTGGGGGACTCTTCGACGCTGCGCGTGGGGCAACTCGTCATCGCCATCGGCAACCCTCTGGGGTTTCAGGCGACGGTCACCGCCGGTATCGTCAGCGCCCTGGGGAGAACGCTGCCCACTTCTACGGGACGGCTGATCGAGAACGTCATCCAGACCGACGCGGCGCTCAACCCCGGCAACTCCGGCGGTCCCCTGGTCGATTTTCGCGGGCTGGTGGTCGGCATTAACACCGCGGTGATCGCGGGCTCACAGGGGATCTGCTTTGCCATTCCGGCCGCAACCGCGAAGTGGGTCGTCTCGCAGTTGATCCTGCACGGACGGGTCCACCGCGCCTACCTGGGTGTCTCCGGGCAGGCGGTCCCGCTGGACCGGCGTCTGGCGGTCCACTACCGGGTCGACGCCGGGACGGGAGTGCGCGTGATCGAGGTGCGGCCGGGGACGGCCGCCGCGGAGTCGGGCATCAAGTCCGGCGACATCATCATCGGGATCGATACCACACCGGTCGCCTCACCTGACGACCTCCAGCGAGCGCTGGGACATCAGACCATCGGCGAACCACTGCGGGTTGACGTCCTCCGTGGTGTCGAGCGGCTGGCCCTGGTGGCCCGGCCCACAGAACTTCCCGATGATCCCTGACGACCGCCGCGTCCGCGCGTTGCACGCAATGATGATCGACCGGCTCGTGGAGCGCGGATACATCACGACCGCCCGCGTGGAGGAAGCCTTCCGAGCCGTGCCCAGACATCCATTCGTGCCCGGCGTGTCGCTTGAGCAGGTCTACAGCGGTGACGCCATCGTCACCCGATCGGGGCCGGACGGCATGCCCACGAGTTCCTCAAGTGAGCCCGCCATCATGGCGGTGATGATCGAGCAACTCGGACCCGCACCCGGGGACCGTGTTCTTGAGGTGGGCGCGGGTACGGGCTACAACGCGGCGATCCTGGCGTTCCTCGCCGGAGACGAGGGGGCCGTTGTGACCGTGGACCTCGATGAGGAGATCGTCCGGGAGGCCCGCGAGCATCTGCACCGAGCTGGTGTTGCACAGGTGGATGTGGTGGCCGCCGACGGCTGGGCGGGGATGGCCGCGGGTGCCCCCCACGACCGCATCGAGGTGACCGTCGGGGTCTCGGACCTCTCGCCGCACTGGGTTGACCAACTGCGTGAGGGCGGA
>JANONS010000339.1:0-7298 GCA_031420915.1 Armatimonadota bacterium | reverse complement strand
GCCCAGTTCATCGCCGTGCTCCAGGTCATCATCTACGCGGGGGCGATCGTCGTGCTTTTCCTGTTTGTCATCATGCTCCTGCACATGGCGACGGGCGAGCCGACGGTCGGCGGGCTGCGTGCCCAGCGGGCCGCCGCCGTCGTCGTGGGTGCTCTCTTCCTGGCGGGGCTCCTCTTCGTTGTGGTCCGTCCGGATATCGCTGCGTCGAAAGTTGCCGGGCCCGGGCCGGCTTTCGGCACGGCGGAGGCGGTCGGCCGGGCGCTGTTTACCCGCTTCCTGCTGCCGTTTGAGTTGGCCTCAGTCATCCTGCTGGTGGGCATCATCGCCGCGGTTACCCTCGGCAAAGGGCGACCGCCGGAGGGTCGTGGGGTGAGTTGATGGTTCCGCTCACCTACTACTTGGTCCTGAGCGCGGTCCTGTTCTCGGTGGGAATGACCGGGGTGCTGGTGCGCCGCAACGCGCTCATCGTCTTCATGTCGATCGAACTCATGCTCAACTCCGTGAACCTGACCTTCGTTGCGCTCAGCCGCCACCTCGGTTCCATCGACGGCCAGCTGGCGGTCTTCTTCACCATCGTGGTGGCCGGTGTGGAAGTGGTGGTCGGCCTGGCCATCATCGTGGAGATCTTCCGCTCGCGCGCGTCGGTCAACGTGGACGACGTCGATCTCCTCCGTGGCTAGTTTCGCCTGGACCATTCCCCTCTGGCCGCTGCTGGGGTGGCTCTTGCTCGGCACCCTCGGCGGCCGGCTGCCCCGCCGCGTGGTCTCGTTCGTGGGGTGCGGGAGCGTGGCCCTGTCTTTCGCTGCCTCGCTCCTGGCGATGCTGACCTTCCCGGGGGAGCCGCAGACGGTACAGATCTTTTCCTGGATCGCCGCCGGCGACTTCTCAGTGGCCGCCGGGCTCTTGCTCGACCGGCTCTCGCTGGTGATGGTGCTGGTGGTCGGGGGGGTCGGGTTGCTCATCCACATCTACTCCATCGGGTACATGGCGGGGGAGCGGGCCTACAGCCGGTACTTCGCCTACCTCAACCTCTTCATGGCCTCGATGCTCCTCCTGGTGATGGGGAGCAACCTCCTGGTGCTGTTCGTGGGGTGGGAGGGGGTGGGACTCTGTTCCTACCTGCTGATCGGTTTCTGGTTTGACCGGGAGCGGGCGGCGAATGCGGGCCGCAAGGCCTTCATCGTCAACCGGATCGGTGATGCCGCTTTTCTCGTGGGGATCCTGGTGTTGTGGAACGCGCTCGGCACGCTGGACCTGCGGACGATCGCGGAGCGGGCCTCCACCCTGAGCCCGCCGGTGATGCTGACCGCGTCCCTGCTGCTCTTTGTCGGCGCCACCGGCAAGTCCGCTCAACTGCCGCTCTATACCTGGCTGCCGGATGCGATGGAGGGCCCCACGCCGGTCTCCGCGCTGATCCACGCCGCGACGATGGTCACCGCAGGCGTCTACCTGATCGCGCGCCTCTTCCCGCTCTTCACCCATCCGATCACGCTACTGGTAATCTCGACGGTGGGCGCTGTCACCGCGCTGTTCGCGGCGACGATCGCGCTGGTGGAGTGGGACCTGAAGCGCGTGCTGGCCTATTCCACGATCAGCCAGCTTGGCTATATGTTCCTGGCCATGGGGGTGCTGGCGCCGGCGGCCGGTCTCTTCCATCTCACCACCCACGCTTTCTTCAAGGCCCTCCTCTTCCTGGCGGCCGGCAGCGTGATGCACGCGATGCATGACGTCATCGACATGCGCAGGCTGGGCGGGCTCGCCGGGCCCCTCCGCTATACCGCTGTGGCCTTCGCCATCGGGGCGCTGGCCCTGGTGGGCATCCCGCCGCTTGCGGGGGCGGTCAGCAAGGACATGATCCTGGAACGGGCCGCCGAGCACGCCGCCGCGGGAGGGAGCGTCCTTCCCCTGCTCCTCGGCCTGCTCACCGCATTGGTGACATCGGTCTACATCACCCGCGCCGCCCTGCACACCTTTCTGGGTCGCCCCGCCGACCCACAGGCCCATCCGCATGAAGGCCCACCGGTCATGGCCAGGCCCATGGGGATTCTGGCGCTGCTTGCCGTGTTCGGCGGGCTGCTCGGCGCGGGCCTGGCGGGAGCGCCGCTGCTGCGGTTTCTCGCGCCGCAGTTTGGGGAAGCCGCACACGTCCCCGCCGCCGCCGGCGGCGCCGCCCCCACCAGCGTCGCCACGATCACGTCGCCGCTTGCGATCATCGTTGCGGTCGCCGGCGTGGTGGTGGGGCTGGTGGCCTACCGTGGCCGCCGGGATCCCGATCTCGGGATGTGGGGGCGGCTCGCCCGTTCCCACTTCGGGTTCATCCACCTGTACGATGGCGTGTTCGTTCCGATCGCGAAGCGTCTGGCCTGGACGCTGGCGGGACCGGTGGATCTCGGCGTCATCGACCGTGCGGTCAACGGGGTGGGGGCGCTGCTGGCCGGCGGGGCGCGCGGCCTGCGGCGCCTGCAGACCGGGTATGTGCGGCACTACGCCGCCATCATCCTCCTGGGCACGGTCCTCATCCTCGCGTACTGGGTGATCCGCTGAGATGCTGTCCTGGCTGATCTTTCTGCCGACGGCAGGCGCCGGGCTTGTGACCCTCCTGCCGCGGCACCGCCCGGGCCTCGTGCGCTGGGGGGCGATGTTGGCGAGCGCGGCGACCCTGCTGCTCGCCGTTCGCCTCTTCCTGGCGTTCGATCCCGCGCAGAGCGCGATGCAGTTCGTCGAGCGACGCCCCTGGGTCCCCGCCCTCGGCATCGGCTACGCGGTGGGCGTGGACGGCATCTCGCTCCTGCTGGTGATGCTGACCGCGGTCATCTTCCCCATCGCGCTCCTCTCCTCGTGGGGATCGATCACCGAGAAGGTTAAGGAGTTTATGGTGGCGATGCTCGTGCTGGAGACCGCCGTGCTCGGCACCTTCCTCGCGCTCGACCTGGTCCTCTTCTATGTCTTCTGGGAGGCGGTGCTGATCCCGATGTACTTCCTGATCGGGATCTGGGGCGGTCCCAACCGGACCTATGCCGCGGTGAAGTTCATCCTGTACACGATGGCCGCGTCCGTCCTGATGCTGGTCGCGATCGTCGCGCTCTACCTGGCGGCCGCTCCGCCGGGGGAGCGTACCTTCGACCTGCTGCGCCTCCAGGAGGCGGCGCTCGATCCCGGTCTCGCGCGGTGGCTCTTCGCCGCGTTCACGCTGGCCTTCGCGGTGAAGGTCCCGGTGTGGCCGTTCCACACCTGGCTGCCGGACGCGCACGTGGAGGCCCCCACCGCGGGCAGCGTCATCCTGGCCGCGCTCCTGCTGAAGATGGGCACGTATGGGTTCATCCGTTTCTCCCTGGGTCTCTTCCCCGAGGCCGCGGTCGCCTCGGCCCCGCTCCTGCTGGCCCTCGCGGTCGTCGGCATCATCTACGGGGGGATCGTCTCCTGGGCGCAGCCGGACCTGAAACGGCTGGTCGCGTTCAGCAGCGTGAGCCACCTGGGGTTCGTCACCCTCGGGATCTTCGCCCTGAGCGTGGAGGCGATGCAGGGGGCGCTCTTGCAGATGGTCAACCACGGCATCAGCACCGGAGGCCTCTTCCTGATCGTCGGGGTGCTCTACGACCGGAGCCACTCCCGCGAGATCCGCGACTACGGAGGCGTGGCGGCGGTAATGCCGCGGTTCGCCGCGATCTTCACCATCATCATGCTCTCCTCCGCGGCGCTCCCGGGGACCAACGGCTTCGTGGGCGAGTTCCTGATCCTCCTCGGGACCTTTCGCCGCCTCCCCGGCGTCGCGGCCGTGGCCGCCACGGGGGTCATTCTCTCGGTCATCTATCTGCTCTGGGCCTACCAGAAGGTGATGCAGGGGCCGCTGACCGCGAAGCGTCCCGAGCATCTGGCAGAGGTGGGCGCGCGGGAGACGCTGCTCTTCGTCCCGCTCATCGCCCTGATCTTCTGGATCGGGATGTATCCGACGCCGCTGCTGCGCCGCTCTCAGCCTTCGATCACAGCGGTGCTCGAGCGCGTGGAGCGACGGGCGGCTGCAGCTAGGGTGTCGGGGTCGGTGGCTTGTGCGGAGGAGCGAGGAGCGTTTCAATCTGCGCCACGAAATCCTCCGCAGTCTTCAAGGCCTCTGCAATCTGCGTCGCTGACACTGTGCCGACAGCATCATAGGTGATTCGATGACGTTGCCGTCGCATCCGGTCCATGAGGTCGAGTATTGGCGAGAACGAGGAGCCGAGGCGAATGCGGAGGAACTCCACCACCGCGACGTGGCCACCTTCGCCCGTCGCCGGTCTGTATCCCTCGGAGAACATGACCGCCCGGCCCGAGAGAAGCATGGCATTGTAGGCGATATTGTAGGCCCACTCTTCGTGGGAGCCTATCCTGCGAGCCGTCTCCAGATCCCGACGGGCAGCGGCGAGCTGGTCGCCCACCTGCGCCGTCACCGCCGGCTCCCGGCGAATTCTCCTATCGGCGAGCAAGCTGGAGTAGTTCATCCTCAGCACTTCCAAGAAACACGATCCGGGGCCCGGCAAGCACTCTTTGGACAAACGAATCTTGCTGGCGCGCCCGCTTTCGTGCCTCCGCTCGGGTGTAGCGAGTGTATGACACCTCCCGGCCAAGCGTCCGTTCAGCGCGCGCGAACGCTGACGCCAGCGCCTGGTCCGAAACATCCCCAATGATCATCACGTCGAGGTCGCTGCGGGTAGTAGCCTCTCCCTTCACGAAGGAGCCATACAAGAGGGCAAGCTCGGTCCCCTTGAGCGGACGAAGAGCTTCCATGAGCACAATGTCGGCCGCGACGGTTCTTACGACGAGGCGCTGGAGGTCCTCAAATAGAGGATGCTTGCTGTCCAGGCTGTACCGCACTTGGTTCCCGATCCGCTCCACCTCCAGCAGGTGGATGGCGCGAAATCGCCGCAGATCCCGGAGGAGGTTTCCAGCCGGCTCGTTGAGAAGCCGCTCGAGTTCGCGGACATGGAACGCTTCACCAGGATGGAGGAGGAAGTGCGCCAGTACCTTCGCCCTGGTTTCAGAGCCAAAGATGGTCCTGAGTACGGATGAAGAGGCATATCGATGAGGCCGCGGCGCGGTTCGCGTTGTCATTTCGACAACAAATGTAATCGATCTGATAACATGTTGTCAAGGTGTGGTGCGGAACTCGTGCGAGACGGATTGAGCTAGGGTAGACGCATGCCCACCCTGGATCTACGCAGCATCATGCCCGAGATCATCGTGGCCGGCGCGGTGGTGGTCGTGCTCATGTGGGATGTGGTCGCGGGAAACGAGCGTCGGCGCGCGCTGGCCCCGCTCTCTATCCTCGGCGTGATCGCCGCCTCGCTGGCACTCGTGGCGGTCGGCGAGCGGCCGCCCGCCTTCGGCGGCACCTACGTGCGCGACGCTGCGACGCAGGTGCTCCAGCTCATCGCGCTGCTCACCACCGTGCTGGCGATCGCCCTCAGCCCCGACTACCTGCGGCGGTTCGAGCTGGAGCGGGGCGAGTACTATGCCCTCGTCCTCTCCGCCTGCCTGGGGGCGATGATCATGGCGGCAAGCACGGACCTGCTCGTGCTCTTCCTCGGGCTGGAGACGCTCTCGATTCCCCTCTACGTGCTCGCCGCCTTCCGGCGCGGGAACGTGCGCTCGCAGGAGGCCGGCATGAAGTACTTTCTGCTGGGATCCTTCTCCACCGCCTTCTTCCTGTATGGGGTGGCCCTGCTGTACGGGGCGGCGGGCTCCACCAGGCTGGGTGTCGTGAACGCCGCTGTGGATCTCGACTACGGTGGCCTGACGCCGTTGCTGGGGGCCGGGGTCGCCCTGCTGACGATCGGTCTCGCCTTCAAGGCTGCGCTCGTGCCCTTCCACGCCTGGGCCCCCGACGTCTACGAGGGCTCGCCGCTGCCGGTGACGGCGTACATGGCGGTGATCGCGAAGGTGGGCGCGTTCGCGGCGGTGGTGCGGGTCTTTCCCCTCGGGTTGCCGGCGCTCAGCGGGGAGTGGACGCTGCTGCTTGGGGCGCTCAGCATCGCCACCATGGTGCTCGGCAACCTGGTGGCCATTGTCCAGCGGTCGATGAAGCGGTTGCTGGCGTACTCCAGCATCGCCCACGCCGGGTACCTCCTCATGGGCATCGCCGCCGGCAGCCCCGACGGCATCTGGGCGATGACCTTCTACCTGGTGGTCTATCTCTTCATGACGCTGGGGGCGTTCGCGGTGGTGCTCCTGCTTGAGCGCGCGGGCGAGGAGGCGGACGCGATCGAGGACTACACCGGCATAGGCGCGCGAGCGCCCTGGCTGGCCGGTGCGATGACGGTCTTCATGGTCTCCCTGGCGGGCCTGCCGCCGACGGCGGGATTCATCGGAAAGCTCTACCTCTTCAACGCCGCCCTGGGGGCGGGGCAGACCGCGGTGGCCCTAGTCGCCGCCCTCACGAGCGTGGTCTCGGTCTACTATTACCTGCGGGTGCCGTACCTGATGTTCAGCGGTCCGGCGCAGCCCGGGGTGCAGGTCCTCGGCGCTCCAGCTGTCCGGTTTGCCATCATCACGGCGGCGGCCGTCGTGCTCCTGTTGGGGGTGCTGCCGAGAGCGCTGACCGAGGCGGTGCAGCCCCTGGCGGATCTGATGAGACGGTAGGTCGGAGGCGCATGGCGACCGAGCGTTTCGATGCCATCGTGGTGGGCGCGGGTCCGGCCGGCAGCGCCGCGGCACTCACCATGGCGAGGGCGGGCCTCAGCGTCGTCCTCTTCGAGCGCGGGGAGTATCCGGGCGCGAAGAACGTCATGGGCGGCGTGATGTATGGGCGCATGCTGCAGGATCTCGTCCCCGGCTTCTTCGGGCAGGCGCCCATCGAGCGGGTGATCGTGGAGGAGCGGGTGTGGATGGCGGCCCCTTCCTCGGCCGTCAGCGTGGGCTACCGCAGCGCAGCCCACGTGGGGGAGGTACCGAACGCCTTCACCGTGCTGCGCGCGCCGTTCGACCGGTGGTTTGCCGCGCAGGCGGAGGCGGCCGGGGCGCTGCTGATCACCGGGACGACCGTGGAGGACGTGATCACGGATGGAAGGCGCATCGTCGGCGTGCGGGCAGGCCGGGAGGGCGGGGAGGTCTACGGCGATGTCGTGGTCATCTGCGACGGCGTCAACTCCTTCCTGGTCCAGAAGGCGGGGTTGCAGCGCCGCCCCGTCGCTCCGTCGGAGGTGGCCCTGGCGGTGAAGGAGATCATCGCCCTGCCGCGGGAGGTGATCAACGAGCGCTTTGCCGTGCGGGACGGCGAGGGGGTCACGATCGAGGTCTACGGCAGCGTCACCCGGGGGATGGCCGGG
>JANONS010000338.1:0-1691 GCA_031420915.1 Armatimonadota bacterium | reverse complement strand
CACGTGGCTCGATGTCGTCCGACGGATGTTTCAGCGGCAAGCCAATGACGACGGCCAGGCCGAGGGCTTGGTCATCGCTCTCGTGGTTCTGATTCTCATCCTCCTCCTGGCAGGCCGGCGCGTCCTGGTCCAGTAGGCATTCGGGCGATCCGATTCCCGGGCCGAGGAAGCCGCAGCGTCCGCTGCGGCTTCCGGCTTTTGCCACAGCGCGCGGAGCGGAGGCCCGCTTCGCCGAGAAAGTTGCCGGGGGTGGATGGAGATTATATGATGAGGTCCATGCGTGCAGCGGTCACCATCCCCATCGCCCAACCCCTGATCGGCGAAGAGGAGCGGCAGCGAATCCTGGAGGTTCTGGCGTCCGGGGTCCTGGTAGCAGACCGGATGGTCCGCGAGTTCGAGGAGGCCTTCGCCGAGTACCTGGGCGTGTCCCACGCGGTGGCCACCTCTTCTGGGACCACGGCGCTCCAGGTGGCCCTGGAAGCCCTGGGGATCGCCGAGGGCGACCGTGTCGTGACCACCCCATTCACCTTTGCCGGCACCAGCCATGCCATTCTCCACGCCGGTGCGCGCCCCGTGTTCGCGGATGTGGATCCCCGGACCTTCAACGTCGACCCACAAGCCGTGGAGGAGGCGGTCCAGCGCGAAGGCGCCAGGGCGGTAGTGGTCGTGCACCTCTACGGACTGCCCTGCGACATGGCTGCGATCGGTGAGATCGTGCGCCGGCACGGCCTGCTCTTGATCGAAGACTGCGCCCAGGCCCATGGGGCCACCTTTCGGGGGCGCAAGGCAGGCACGTTTGGGCACGCGGCGATCTTCAGCTTCTACCCGACGAAGAACATGACGACGGGGGAGGGGGGAATGGTGGTGACCGCGGACGCCGAGGTGGCCCGCCGGGCGCGGCTCCTCGTGGACCCCCGCGTGGATGAGGAGCAGGTGAGTGGCGTCATCGGCCACAATTTCCGGATGACCGATCTCGCGGCGGCGATGGGGCCGCCGCAGTTGGGCCGCCTCGACCACCTGAACGGCATCCGGCGCAGGCATGCACACGCCCTGACCGCTGGCTTCGGCGATCTGCCCTGGCTCATGCCGCCGGTGGAGCCGCCGGGCGCCGTCCACGTGTACACGCAGTACACGGTCCGGGTGCAGGCTCGCGAGGCGCTGGTCGTCCATCTCGATCGGGAGGGGATCGGGCACAGAGTCTACTACCGGACGCTCATCCCACACTTCCCCGCCTATCGCCGGCTGGGTTTAGATGGACGCTTCCCCCACGCCGAGACCCTGACCCGTGAGGTGCTTTCGCTGCCGGTTCACCCCGCGCTCTCCGACGACGATCTCCGCCGCATCATCCACGCGGTGACCGCGTTCCGGCCCAAATGACCCGCCCCGTCAAGATGGGCGTGGTCGGTCTGGGCCAGTGGGGCCGCCACCACGTCCGCATCCTCTCGCACTTTCCCGGGGTCGAACTGACCGGGATCGTGGACCGGGACGGGCGCGAGGCGATGCACCTGGCCCACCGGTACGAGACGCGCCCCTTCCGAGATTACCATGACCTGTTGGGGCAGGTGGAAGGCGTAACCATCGCCGTCCCCACCGCGCTCCACTACGAGATCGCCCGCGATTTCCTCGAGGCCGGGGCGCACGTCCTGGTCGAGAAACCCATGACTACCCGGGCGGAGGAGGCGGCCCGCCTG
>JANONS010000337.1:0-2064 GCA_031420915.1 Armatimonadota bacterium | reverse complement strand
ACCACTGGGACACCCGTGCCCTCGTCCACGTACTCGAGATCGACACCGTTCACATGAACGTGCGTCACGAGTCCATCATTCTCCTCAAGGCGCCACAGTCACATTTACTTGCGGACCCACTACCGAACGATGAGCGCTCCGCAGAGGTTGCCCAGAGCGCGTCGCCATACTCCATGGTCCCGAACCGGTTGAGACCCACGACGACGCCAACCCACGCCGCCTTGCCCGATGGACGCAGCCGACCGTATAACGAGAATTAGACAGAGCTATCTAATACGGCAAACACAGCGGCCTTCGCTGCCTAACATCTGTGAAAGTAGGAGTATCGACGGCCCCCATCCCCTCGCCCCCTTGAGAGCTCCGTCGCCGAGCAACATCGCTTGCTGCCGCGTTAGACCGATCTGCATAACCCGTGGCCTACCTGCCCGTCGGGAACCCTGCAGTCGAATGCGATCAACAGCATCCACATGCAGCGCTTTCGAACTGCAGATTAACGGGACGAAGCTGCTCTAGCGGGTCCTCCCGTGGGGGCGGTTAGCCAGGCGTCGACCGCCGGCAGGATCTGCCCCACGAACATCAGGGTGACGCCCACCGCGTTCACGATGGAGATACTGGCGGCAGGGGCGAGACGGAGCCCCCCGGCGAGAGTGTGCGCCCCCGCGATGATGAAGACCCCGGCGGCAATCAGGACGAGGGACCAGGTGCGCGACCATGCCTCGCGGGCGCGCACCGCCCGGAGCGCCGAGCGGACGGTCGGGATGAGGACTAGGAGCGACCCTACGCTGTTCATCAGGATGACGGGAATGCGCAGCAGTGGTGGGCGGCGCAGCGCTTCGTACCCCTCGGTCGGGAGGCGCGCGCCATCGACGGTTGTGGCGACCGTCTGCCAGATGATGAGGAACGAGGCGAGGATCGCCACCACCAGCGCGATCCGCCCGGCCCTCGGCGCCGCCAGCATCAGCGTACCGGCACCCAGGAACCCGGCGACGAGGCCGGCCCCGAAGATGTAGTAGATCTTGGCGTTGACCTCCGTCCACACGCTCAGGCGCGCCGAGGCCTCCGCGGCAGACGCCACGGCAAAGAACGCCAGCGACACCGCCCACACCAGGTAGACGGGCTGCTGGCGCTGCGAGTACTTCGCCAGGAGCACCAAAGTGAACGCTGCGCTGCTCAGGGTGGCGAGCCAGGCCAGGGCGATCACGGTGGTGATCCCTTCGACGGGTCCCGCGTTCCTCCTCCGACGGGCTCGCCTGCTCCTCTCTATCCCCCAGAAGGCGAAGGATTGTATAGATTTTCATAGAATTTTCCATGGCGCGAGAGCGATGCCGTCCACGGAGGCTTGAGAGCGATGCCGTCCACGGCCGACCGGCCCCAGTGGTTCACCCTCGGAGAGGCAAGCCGCCTGTTGGGCGTTGATGCGTCGACGCTCCGTACCTGGGCGGACGCCGGCCAGGTACGGACGTTCCGCACGCCCGGCGGGCACCGCCGCTTCGCCCAGACCGACCTCCAGGCGCTGTTACAGCGCAGCCACACCCAGCGCCCGCCGCAGGTCGCGCGCCTGATCCACCGGCAGGGGAGTTCTCTGGTCCGCGCCCGGCCCATCACCGGCGAAGAGTGGTACGCGGCCCTTGATGATCCCGAACGGACGAGAATCCGGCGCACCTGCCGCTCCCTGATGCACGCGCTCACCGGATACCTGTCGGGCGGGGTCCGGCGGCGGGAGTACCTGCGCGACGGAGAACAGGCCGGGCGCGCGCTCGGGAAGGCGATGGCGGTCCTCGGCCTCACACCCGCGCAGGCCACCGGCGCCTTCCTGCATTTTCATGGTGTGATGACCGAGGCGGTCACCACGAAACTCTCCCTGCCGCCTCCCCAGCAGATCCGATCCCTCCGCCAGATCGATGCCTTCCTCAACCGCGTGATGCTGCGGATGATGGAGGCCTTCGAGGAACGGCACCTCACATCCTGACGATGCCGGTGCACCTGTGTGCGATGGACTATCGCCGCCTGCCTGCGGCGGTTCGCGACCGGGTGGTCCTGTCGGAGGCGGACGGCCCGCGAGCC
>JANONS010000336.1:0-3104 GCA_031420915.1 Armatimonadota bacterium | reverse complement strand
CCGGTTTTGCCGGAGCCGGTCTCAGCCTGACCGATCAGGTCGTGGCCCTGCCTCATGAGCGGGATGACCCGCGCTTGAATGGGCGTGGGCGCGGTCCAGCCCAGCTGGTGGATGGCCCGGAGGGTCTCCGGGCGAAGTGCGAGGCCTCCGAAGTGCGCGGGGGCCTCAGAACTTACTGTAAGCGTAGTAATAGAAAACGCCTCCTTCGTGTTCCGGTTTGTGACCGGATGCGGCGATCGCCGCGTGAATTAGTGCCGGCATCTGCGCGTGTCTCGCCGGACCCAACTCACCACGAAGAAGACCCGCGACACACCACGAGGGACGCGCCTTTAGCGTCCCCCGTCGAAACGCATGTATGACGACAGATTCACCATACCAGTTCTGTCGCGGCGCGTCAAACTAACCGTCAGGATCGCAGGGCGCCTACGCGGTCTACCGCACCGACTCCAAGGGCAAGGTGACCACGGTCGCCAAGGACTCCGCGCTCAACCACCCCAACGGGGTCGCCGTCCTGCCGAACGGCACGCTGGTCGTCGTGACGTTCAGCGTCCCCGGCGAGTTGTACACAAAGGGGCCGGGGATCCTCGAAGTATGGTAAAGTATGGATAGATATGGATAAGGAGGGACTTGCCGTGAAGAAAGTTCAGGTCACTATCGATGAAGAGACGGCCAGGCTGTTAGGGTCTCTGGCTGCGCCCCGGGCTGGCAACAAGAGCTTCGTCGTGCGCGAGGCGGTGCGGCGGATGGCCGAACAGGAGGGCTTTGAGCAGTATCTGGACTGGCTGGAGCAGCAACCCCGGGTGCGGGGGGTCCTGGAGCGCGCGCTCGCCGACGAGCGGGCCGGCCGGACCCGCACGCACCAGCAGGCCGTGCGACGCGTTCGCAAACCCGGGCGTCGGTGAGCCGCATCCGCTGGACGAATGAGGCGATCATCGCTCTGGCCTCCCTGACGCCCCCGCAGCGGCGTCCCCTCTTCGATCGGCTCGACCTCATCGCTCAATTCCCGGCCATGTATCCCAGACGGCAGCGAGGCCGGTTTGCCGGGCTGCGCTATTTTGTTCTCGAGAAACGCTGGCTCGTCTACTACCGGCAGGATGAGCGCGGTGACATTCTGATCTTCGCCATCGTGCCCGCGCTTGCGCGCCCACGCTAGCATCGAATTTCACCCCGGGCGATCCAACGATCAGTCGCCGGGCGAGAACCGGATCGAGCGCGGAATGCTACGGCGTGCCGGCCCCGTCGCGGGGCGCCAGAGCCGCGACCTCTTCGGCCTCTGACGGTGTCAGTTCCCAGTCGGCCGCCCGGACGTTCGCCTGCACCTGTTCGGGCTTGGTCACGCCGGTGATCACGGTGCTCACGGCCGGCCGCGCCGCGAGCCAGGCGATGGCCAGCTCCCCCACAGTGTGCCCGTGGTCCTGCGCCCAGGCTTCCAGCCGTCGAACGGTGGCAAGCTTGCGTGGGGTCGCAAAACGCCGTTGGAACCGCTCGCTCCCGTGGCCCCGCGTGCCGGGAGGCGCCGGCTCGCCCTCGCGGTACTTGCCGGTGAGCACACCGGCGGCGAGCGGGAAGTAGGGAATCATCCCGATCCCGAACGCCCGGCAGGCAGGGAGCAACTCGTCCTCTGCCTCGCGGGCGAGCAGGCTGTACTCGGGCTGCACAGAGACGAATGGCGCCCAGTTGCGCCGGTCGCTGGTCCACAGCGACCACACCAGCTGCCAGGCGAAGAAGTTGGAGCAGCCAATGTAGCGCACCTTCCCTTGCCGCACCAGGTCGGTGAGCGCGCCGAGGGTCTCCTCAATCGGCGTCTGGTCGTCCTAGCCATGCAGCTGCAGCAGGTCAATGTGGTCCATGTTGAGGCGCCGGAGGCTGGCGTCCACACCGTCCATGATGTGCGCCCGGGACGAGCCCTGATCGTTCGGTCCGTCTCCCATCGCGCCGTGGACCTTCGTGGCGAGGATGACCTGATTGCGCCGGCCGGCCAGCGCACGACCGTAGAATTCCTCGGAGACGCCGCGGCTGTAGACGTCCGCGGTGTCGAAGAAGTTGACCCCCAGATCGAGGGCGGTGTGCACGATGCGCGTCGCCCCCTCGGCGTCCACCATGCGCCCGAAGGGATTGCCGCCCAGCCCGACGATGGACACCTTGAGTCCGGAATTCCCTAGCCGATGGTATCGCACGATCCCCTCCCTCTCAAATGGACACGTTCCCACACCCGCACTGGGACGCGAACTCGCACCTCTTGAACATCCAGCTCGGGCAGGCAGGAAGGTCCGCGGGCGGGGCGCCGGATTCCAGCAGAGCGAGACGCCGGTCCGCCTCGGCCAGGATGGCGGGAAGTTTCTTGAAGGTCACATCGTACACCATGAATTTGTCGCCCGGCAACACCTCATAGTAGAGGACCAGCCGTCCCCGTTCACTCCCAGCCAGGCTGCATTCGAACGCCAGACGATCAAAGTAGTGGGACATATCCTCAGGCAGGCGTTCCCGGGGAACCATCTTTCTGAACTTCGATGAGCGGAGGATCGTGGGGATACCTTTGTAGGTCCCGACCCGCCCAGTGAGCGTCCGCAGCCTCACCGGAATGGCCGTAAAGGCTCCCGGAATCCCGAATCGCAGGGCCTTGTACAGCGCGCCCTGAAACCCTCGCCGCTCCAGATCCCGAAGCCTGGCCTCCAGCGTCTGGTCGTCCTCCTCCTCCTCAGGTTTCAGGCGTTCGTAGGCCGCCTTCCTGGGGAAGACCAGATCATTCAGACTGAACCCGCGGAGCTTCTCCTCGGAGGCCAGATCGGACACCAGTAGCTGCCCTGTCAACTTCCTCTCTAAATCCGGGCTCCGTTCGATCCTGATGTCAGACGCAGGCACGGCCCTCTCGAGCGGGTCCGCCGTCTCGCACCCGCACACCTCCCGATAGTCGCACCCCCGCTCCCACCATTCGCAGCGCGGCAACGTCCCAGGATCATTCCGGTCCATGGCCTCTCTCAGCATGTCCCTGCGCCGAAACATCTCCGCCCGAATCGCGCCGATATCCCGAAACGCTACATCGAACGCCCGCAGCTCCGGCGGGTCTTTGCCCTTGAAATCAGGCCTCGGCGCGACGGCGCGGC
>JANONS010000335.1:0-12129 GCA_031420915.1 Armatimonadota bacterium | reverse complement strand
CCCTGGCGGTGGCCGTGCGCCGCTTTGCGACGGATCGCCAGTGGCAGCCCCACGTCCGGCGAGCGCTGCGGTGGGAACTCGCGACCGGCCTCCGGCTGGGGGCAGCCTGTGGGACGCTGCTCGGCCTGGTGGTCCTGGTTTGGTGGGGCGACCCGATGCTCGCGGCCGTCCTCTGGCTGGCGATGGTCGCCTCCCTCACCATCTCGGCGGCGGGGGGGCTGCTGATTCCGCTCGTGCTTCACCGGCTGCGCATCGATCCCGCGATCGCCAGCGGGCCGCTGGTGACCACGATCACCGATCTCGCGAGCGTCACGATCTACTTCACCCTGGCCCTGCTGTTGCTCCGTGGGGGACCGTGATGGACGACCTCAGTCTCTCCCGGACCCCCTCACCCTCGCTGGTGGAGCGGATCCGCGCGCTCCATCCCGCAGATGCGGCGGAGGCGCTGCGGGAGGTGCCTGACCGAGAACTGGCCGCGCTACTGGCGGGGTTGGACCGGTCCCAGGCCGCGCTGATCCTGGAGGCCCTGGGGCCGGAACGGGTGGAGCCCATCCTGGGCCTGCTCGGTGTGGAGCGCGCAAGTGACCTCCTGGAGGAGATGCAGAGCGATGACGCCGCCGATCTTCTGACCACCCTGAAACCCCAGGAGGCCACGAGACTCCTGGCGACGATGGACGCTCCGGAGGCGGGGCGCGTCCGCTCGCTCCTCACGTACCCCGAGGGCACCGCTGGGGCGCTGATGGCCACGGAGGTGGTCACCCTCAACACGGACCTCACCGGGGAGGCTGCGCTGGCCGCGCTGCGCCGGATCGCCCCGGATGCGGAAACGATCTACTATGTGTACGTCATCGATGAGGCGGGGCGCCTGGTGGGGGTCCTCTCGCTCCGCGATCTCATCCTGGCGGACCCCGCCCGGCCGATCGCCGAGATCGTGAACGAACGGGTGATCACCGTCCGCGCCGACGAGGATCAGGAGGCGGTGGCTCGAGTGTTCGACCGGTACGGGTTCCTGGCGGTGCCGGTCGTGGATGACGAGCGCCATCTGCTCGGCGTCGTGACCCTGGATGACGTGCTCGACGTCGTCGTCGAGGAGGCGGTGGAGGACATCAACAAACTCTCCGGCGTGGGAGAGGAACCGGTTACGGAAGGAAAAGCGTTGTGGAGGGCGGCGGCGGTGCGGCTCCCCTGGTTGTTCCTCGCCATCCTGGTCGGGCTGGTGGGCGCCCGGGTGATCGAGGGCTACGCGCACACCCTGCGAGCGCTGCTCGCCCTGGCCTACTTCATGCCGGTGCTGAACAGCATGGCGGGGAATCTGGGGATCCAGACGGTCGCGCTGATGGTGCGGGGCTTCGCCACGGGCGAGATCCAGCCTGACCGGCTGGGCGTGCTGGTGGCGCGCGAGGTGGGGGTGGCGTCACTCATTGCCGCCGTGAGCGGCGCGCTCGTGGCCGCGGTGGCCCTGGGCTGGCAGCAGGTCCCGCTGCTTGCGGCGATCGCGGGCCTATCGATGGCCCTCGCCCTCCTCCTCGCCTCCACGGTGGGTGTCGCCATCCCGGTCCTGCTCAGCCGGATGGGGCGCGATCCCGCCATCGCCAGTGGGCCGCTGGTGACCTCGGGGCTGGATCTCACCACGGTCACCATCTACTTCACGGTTGCCTCTCTGCTGCTCGCCTGGATCCCCGCATGATGGGCCCCCATGCCGGTCTATAAAGCGGAGGCGATCATTCTCCACCGGCGCGCGCTCGGCGAGGCGGACCGGGTCATCACCCTGTACACACGAGAGCACGGCAAACTCTCGGCGGTGGCGCGCGCGGTGCGCAAGACGACCAGCAAACTTGCCGGGCGACTGGAGCCGTTTACCCACGCACGCCTGCTCCTGGCGCGGGGACGCACCCTCGACGTGATCGCGCAGGTCGAGGTCCTGGAGGGGATGGCGCCGCTGCGCGCGGACCTCCGCCGGTTCGGGCAGGCGGCGGTGGTGGCGGAACTGCTGGAGGCCGCGGTGCCGGAGCGGGAGCCGCACGCGGACCTCTTCCGGCTGCTCCTTCGGACGCTGGACCTCGTGGCGCGTGCGGACCCTGACATCGCCACGGTGTGGTTCGCGCTGCACCTGATGTCTCTTGTCGGGTTCCACCCCGCGGTGGACCGCTGCGCGGTGTGCGGGCGGGGGCTGGGCGCGTCCCCGTCCTGGAGCCACCCGCTGGGAGGACTGGCCTGCTCCCGCTGCGCGGCGCGCGACCCACTGGCGGTGCGCCTTCGCCCCGAGACCGCCGCAGCGTTCAGGACACTCCTGGCCGCCCGGGCGGAGGATCTCTCCGAGGTGGCGCTCGCACCGCGCGACCGCGACACGCTGGCGGACCTGGTGTGCCGCTACGCGGAGCACCGGCTCGAGATCAGGTTGCGCAGTCCCGCGGTCATCAGCCGATTCCGCTAGGCGCCCCATCTCGTCCGGTGTGCTGGTGGTATAGTGATACGCGGAGGTGTCACGATGGAGATCGATCTGGAACGCGCCAAGCGTGCGGTGATGGAACTCGGCCTCGCCCTGGAGGAGGCGCGCCAGGTGGTGCGCCCGGGGGAAGCGGGCCACATCCGGGTGAAGACTGAGGGGAAGGTCATCGAACTGCCCACCTCCTGGGCTCTGGCCGGCATCGCCGCCTTCGCCCTGGCGACGCTGCTGTCGGCGGTCCCCACGCCGATCATTCGCCGGAGGCAAGAGGAAGAACCGCTCGGCATCGGCTAGAAAGAGGGTTGGACTCCCCGCTGTGCACTCACGGCTGAACATGCAGGCCCATAGCGATAAGCATGCAGACCCATAGCGATAAGATGGATCGTATTGTCAATCTGGCCAAGCGGCGGGGCTTGGTGTTTCCGGCGGCGGAGATCTATGGCAGCCCCGGGGCGATCTACGACTTCGGGCCGCTGGGGGTGCTCTTGAAAAACAACATCCGCGCCGAGTGGTGGCGCAGGTTTGTCCAGGAGCGTGAGGATATCCTGGGGATCGAGAGCGCCATCATCACCAGGCGCGAGGTGCTGCAGGCTTCCGGGCACGAACGGTCCTTCAACGATCCGCTGGTGGAGTGCCGCATCTGCCACCAGCGCTTCCGCGCCGACGAGGAGATCCCGGAGGCGGATGATCACGCGCACGATCTGACAGAACCCAAGCAGTTCAACATGATGTTCCGGACGTACCTGGGCCCGACGGAGGAGAGCGCGGCCCTCGCCTACCTGCGACCTGAGACGGCCCAGGGCATGTTCACCAACTTCAAGAACATCCTGGACACCGCGCGTGTCAAGGTGCCCTTCGGCATCGCCCAGGTGGGCAAGGTCTTCCGCAACGAGGTCACCACGGGGAAGTGGCTCTTCCGTCTGCGGGAGTTTGAGATCGCCGAAATCGAATATTTTGTCAAGCCGGGCACCGACGTCGAATGGTTCGATCGGTGGGTCGCGGAGTGGGAGCAATTCTTCGTTGACTTCGGGCTCTCCCGGGAGAACCTCCAGCGGTACGCGCATCCTCCCGAGGCGCTGGCGCACTACTCCAAGGCCACCATCGACCTCCAGTACAAGTACCCGTTCGGGTGGAGCGAACTGGCCGGGATCGCGAACCGCACCGACTACGACCTCCGGCAGCATCAGGAGGTGTCAGGCAAAGACCTGGGCTACTACGACGAGGCCGAGGGGCACAAGTACCTGCCGTTCGTCGTTGAACCCACGGTGAGCCTCGAACGGGCGATGCTGGCCTTCCTCACGGAGGCCTACCGCGAGTATCCCGGCGGCCGGGCCGGGCGCGCGGAGGGTCGCGAGGTGGAGAGCGTGCTCCACCTGCACCCGCGCCTCGCGCCCATCACCGTGGCCGTGCTGCCGCTGGTGAGGCGGGAGCGGATGCCGGACATCGCCCGCCAGATCGCGGCGGATCTCCGAGGGTCGTGGTTTGTGGAGTACGACGAGAGCGGGTCGATCGGCCGGCGCTACCGGCGCTACGACGAGATCGGCACGCCATGGTGCGTGACGGTGGACAGTCAGACGCAACAAGATGGCACCGTCACCGTCCGGGATCGGGATTCGATGGCGCAGGAGCGCGTGGAGATGACCGAGTTGAAAAAGTTCATTGCGCCGAAGCTGGAGACCGGCATCCCAATGCGGGCCGGACGGTCGGCGCCCTGATACTAGTGCTGACGAGGAGATGAGCGATGGCCAAGGTCAAGGCGCGGGGACCGCAGACAGGCAGCCGGTGGACCCAGCTGTTTGAGGAAGGGAGCGCCGAATTGCGCGACCTGCTGGGGGGCAAAGGCGCCGGGCTCGCCGAGATGAGCCGGATCGGGTTGCCGGTCCCCCCCGGATTCACCATCACGACCGAAGCCTGCCTGGAGTACTTCCGACGGGACCGCCAACTTCCTGACGGCCTCCTCGACGAGGTTCGAGAGAAGCTGCGTATCGTCGAGCAGCGCGCCGGCAAGACGTTCGGTGACCCCCGGAATCCGCTGCTCCTGTCGGTCCGCTCGGGGGCCAAGTTCAGCATGCCCGGGATGATGGACACCGTCCTCAACCTGGGGAGCACTCCCGCGACCGTCGAAGGTCTGATCCGGGCGACCGGTGACGCCCGCTTCGCCTACGACTCCTATCGCAGATTCCTCCAGATGTTCAGCAATGTCGTGCTCGGCATCACGCACGAGCACTTCGAGGAGGCGCTAGCGCGGATCAAGCACGCCCGGGGCGTCACCCTGGATGTCGAACTCACCCCGCAGGACCTGCAGGAACTGA
The DNA here is from genome assembly GCA_031420915.1 of Armatimonadota bacterium. Taxonomy (GTDB): domain Bacteria; phylum Sysuimicrobiota; class Sysuimicrobiia; order Sysuimicrobiales; family Humicultoraceae; genus JANONS01. Next base: position 7,371 of record JANONS010000335.1, on the reverse strand, counting down.
TTCAGGCGTACAAGCGGATCATCGAGGAACGGACAGGGGAGGCGTTCCCGGAGGACCCGCCCCGTCAGCTGGAGATGGCCATCCGCGCCGTCTTCGAGTCCTGGAACAACCCGCGGGCGATCACCTACCGCACGCACCATCGCATCCCCCACGACCTTGGCACCGCGGTCAACATCCAGACCATGGTTTTTGGCAACATGGGGCCCACCTCGGGGACCGGTGTGGCCTTTACCCGCAACCCCGCCACCGGCGAGCGGGGGGTGTTCGGCGAGTACCTGCTGAACGCGCAGGGTGAGGATGTGGTCGCCGGCATCCGCACACCGAAGCCGATCCGGGAGCTGGCCGCGGAACTCCCCGATGCCTACCAGAAGTTCCTCGGCGTCTGCGACCTCCTGGAGCGCCACTACCGGGACGTGCAGGACGTGGAGTTCACCATCGAGCGCGGCACACTCTACCTCCTCCAGACGCGGGCGGGGAAGCGCACCGCTCAGGCGGCGGTGCGGATCGCGGTGGAGATGGTCCACGAGGGACTCATTACTAAGGAGGAAGCGCTCCTGCGCGTGGATGCCAACGAGTTCGAAAAGATCCTGCACCGGCAGGTGGATTCGAGCGCGCCCAAGACCGTTCTGGCGCGCGGGCTGGCCGCGAGCCCGGGAGCGGCGCAGGGGATCGCGGTCTTCGATGCCGATCGCGCGGTGGCGCGGGGTGCGGGGGAGAAAGTCATCCTGGTGCGCATGGAGACCAACCCCAACGATGTCCACGGGATGCTCGCCGCCCAGGGGATCCTCACCGGCCGGGGCGGGATGACCAGCCACGCCGCCATCGTGGCGCGAGGGATCGGGGTGCCCGCCGTCGTCGGCGCAGAGGCGCTGCACATCGACGAAGACACCCGCCAGTTCAGCGTGGACAGGGTGACGGTGCGCGAGGGGGAGGTCATCACCATCGACGGCAACACCGGCGAGATCATCCTGGGGACGGTCCCCCTGGTCGAGCCGGCGTTGAGCGGGCAGGTGGAGGAGTTTCTGCGGTGGGCCGACGAGGTACGCCGGCTTGGGGTGCGCGCCAACGCCGACTACCCCCGCGACGCGCGCAAGGCCCGCGAGTTCGGCGCGGAGGGGATCGGTCTCTGCCGGACCGAGTACATGTTCACGGAGGGGGAACGGCAGGGGATCTTCCAGGAGATGATCATGGCGTCCACCCAGGAGGAGCGTGAGCGCGCGCTTGCGCGACTCCTGCCCATGCAACAGGAAGACTTCAAGGGGCTCTTTCGAGAGATGGCCGGCCTGCCCGTGATCATCCGGTTGCTCGATCCCCCGCTGCATGAGTTTCTGCCCCCGTACGCCGAGCTGGTGGAGGAGATCACGCGTCTGGAGATCACGGGAAGTGATGCGGCGCGCCTCGGGCGCCTCCTCCCCCTGCGCCGGCGCGTGGAGGAACTGCAGGAGGTCAACCCGATGCTCGGCCTGCGCGGGTGCCGGCTGGGGATCCTCTACCCGGAGATCAACGAGATGCAGGTGCGGGCGATCCTCGGGGCCGCGATCGAGGTGGCGCGGGATGAAGGGCTCGTGGTGATCCCGGAGATCATGATCCCGCTGGTGGGGCACGTCAACGAACTGCGGGTGGTCCATGAGCAGTTGGTCCGGATCGCCGCGCAGCTCGTCACCGAGTCCGGCGTCCAGGTGCGGTACATGTTTGGCACGATGATCGAAATTCCGCGTGCGGCCTTCGTCGCCGACGAGATCGCCAGCCTAGCGGAGTTCTTCTCCTTCGGCACGAACGACCTGACGCAGACGATCTTCGGCTTCTCGCGGGACGACGCCCAGGCCAAATTCCTCAAAGTATACGTAGAGCGGGGGATTTTTAAGGAGGACCCGTTCCAGGTGCTGGACCGCGAGGGGGTCGGCAAGATCATGCAGATCGCGACAGAACTGGGGAAGCGCACCCGGCCGGACCTGGAGGTGGGGATCTGCGGCGAGCACGGCGGGGATCCATCCTCGGTGGAGTTCTGCCACCAGATCGGCCTGGATTACGTCTCCTGCTCGCCGTTCCGCGTGCCCATCGCCCGCCTGGCCGCCGCTCAGGCCCGGCTGCGGGAGACGATGCAGGTTGCCAAAGACGTCTAGGCGTCGTCCTCTAGTTGCCTGGACCTGAGAACACCGACACCCCCGGGATGCCTCTCAGCCCTCGGTCAAACGATGCGATGCGTGGCGGCCCTGGGCGGGTTGCAACGCCAATGAGGTAGGCATCAGCAAAGTCAAGACGTGGAGTATCCCGATAGACACTCAATGCTGCGACCATCACGTCCTCCTCGCGGACGACGATGCCAGGGGCCTGAAGGAGGATCAACAGCGCGTCGGCGATCGTCTCCCGGGGCTTCCGGTAAGACGTTTCCAGGACCCAGACACATTCAGCAAGAATCAAGGGGGTCACGATGAGGGTGAGATGGCCTCGCTCGGCAGCCTGCATGATCTTGGCCGCCCGGCGGGCTAGCCCAGGAGGCTGGGCGGTGAGGTGGCGCAGCAAGACATTGGCGTCGACCAGGACCTCGGTCATTTACGTCGCAGATCGCCTTCGCCCCAGTCGCCTGGCCAGCGTCCGGCGATACCTGGCCCGCTCCTGGGCGTGCGGAATACTCCGTGCCACGGCCAGCGCGCCATACAATTGGGAGAGCGTGCGCCCGGGGAGTCGGCGAAGCTCCACCTGGCCGTTCGGGCGCGTGGCGAAGATGAGCAGATCACCTTGCCTGACCCCGAGGAGCTCGCGGATGGCCTTGGGGACCGTCACCTGTCCTTTCGAGGTGACGCGAGCCGTGCGCATGGTTTTCTTTCCTCCTTCATCTCGATCTCCTTACATTGAGATCATAGCAAGGGGACTCCTTCTTCACAAGCACACGCCACGTTCACGGGGCCATCGCTCGTGACGATCCAGGAGGAGATCGAAGAGCGGGAACGGGCGTGGCTGGCCCCGGGGGCCACGTTCGCCTCCCGGTCGCGTGGCCGCACCGTGGCCGAACCCGAGGATGAGCTGCGCACCGCTTTCCAGCGAGATCGGGACCGCATCCTGCACGCCAAGGCCTTCCGCCGCCTGAAACACAAGACCCAGGTCTTCCTGGCCCCGGAGGGGGATCACTACCGCACCCGCCTCACCCACACGCTGGAGGTCAGCCAGATCGCCCGCACGATCGCGAGAGCCCTGCGACTGAATGAGGATCTCACCGAGGCGATCGCGCTGGGGCACGATCTGGGCCATCCCCCCTTCGGCCACGCGGGGGAGGCCGCGCTCGATGAGGCGATGGCGCCGTACGGCGGCTTTCGCCACGTGGCACAGAGCCTGCGCGTCGTCGAGGTGCTGGAGCGGCGCCGCCGCGCCGATGGGACCGTGCTCTGGGGGCTGAACCTGACCTTGGAGGTGCGCGACGGGATCGGGGCCCATTCCAAAGGGCTGCGCGATCTCGAAGCGGCCCCCGATCCGGAGGGTTTGCCGGCCACCCTTGAAGGACAGGTGGCGCGCCTGTCCGACCGCATCGCCTATGTGCACCACGACATGGATGATGCCGTGCGGGCGGGGATCGTGGAGGAAAACGAGGTCCCCCCCCAGGTGCGCGCGGTGCTGGGTTCCTTCAGAGAGGGATGGCTCGACCGGATGGTCCGGGATGTGGTGCAGCAGGGGCTCGACCACGAGCGGATCGCCATGAGCGACGACATCCGGGAAGCCCAGAACCGGTTGAAGGACTTTCTCACCGACCGGGTCTACCTGGGGCCCCATGCCGCTCGGGATGTCCGGCGCGCACACGCGGTCATCCACGCCCTCTTCGCCCACTATCTGGCGCATCCCGAGGAGGTCCCCGAGGAGTTCCTCAACGTCCCGGATGGACCCGGGGTCCCGCGCGTGGTGTGCGACTTCCTGGCGGGGATGACCGACCCGTACGCCCGGCGCGCCTTCGAGACTCGATTCCCGAGCCGGGCGTGGGCCGCCCTCTAAGGCGGGCGCGAGGGACCCCCGCGCACGGGCGGAGGAGTCAGTTCCTTGGCGAACGAAACTCGAAGCGGGATCATGGCGCGCCGCCGTCAGGCCCAGCCGTTCACCCTGATCATCCAGGGGAGACACATCGGGGTGGACGACGCCCTGAAGCGGTACGCGGAGCGGAAACTCGGGAAGCTCAGCCGGCACTTCGACCGGATCCATCAGGCTCAGGCCGTGCTGAAGGTGGAGCGGGACCGCACCGCGGGCCGGGCCCAGGTGGTGGAGGTGACCGTGTGGGGCGACGGGGTCGTGCTGCGCGGAACGCACGGCAGCGGGGACATGTACGCCTCGATCGACGGCGTCGTCGACAAGCTGGAGAAGCAGGTGGAGAAGGTCCGCAGCAAACGCATCGAGAAGCGGCGGATCGATGCGTGCCGCGCGAAGCGCAGGCTTGTGGCGGACGCCGAGGCGGCGCTGCGCGCCACACCGGTGCCGCCGGAGATCGTGCGCGTCAAACGCTTTGCCATGAAGCCGATGACCGCCGAGGATGCCATGATCCAGATGGACGCGTTGGGCCACGACTTCTTCGTCTTCCGCGACGCTCAGACCGAAGAGGTGAACGTGCTCTACCGGAGGAAGCAGGGAGACTACGGGCTGATTGAGCCGGAGTGATCCGGAGCCCTTCCGGTCTGGACCGCGGCGGGCGGATGGGCGGGAAGTGGGGTGGAGGGTGGACGAACGGCGGGACGGCGAGACGCTGACGCAGCACGCGGAGGAGATCGTGCGCCGGCTGCAAGGGGTCGTGTCCGCTCGGGTTGACGCCGGCGCGGACGGCGGCGTGGCCCTGGTGCACGTGCTGGGCCAGGCGGACCGCAGCCCCAAACTCATCGCGATGGATGTGGCGTCCGCGCTGGCCGCTGAACTCGGGGTGCAGATCGACCTGCGGCAGATTCGCGTGGCCCCGATGCGGTCGACTGAACAGCCCGCGCCGCCCCCCCAATCCAGGCTGAAGTTCGTGGGGCTGACCATGGCCCAACTGCGGAACACCTCCGAGGTCAAGGTGCACCTGGAGGACCGCGGCCTCCTCTACGAGGGCGTGGCCAGCGGACCGAACGTCGGCCGGGCGCGGCTCGGGCTCGTCGCAGAAGCCACGCTGCGGGCGGTGGAGGTCTTCCTGCGCGCGTCGGGGCTGCTCATTCTGGAGGGCGTGAACGTGGTCCAGGTCGGGGACCGCGAGGTGGCCGTAGTCGTGGTGACCCTGGCGGGGCAGGAGGCGGAGGTGCTGAGCGGTTCCTCGGTGGTCCGGGATGATCCGCGTGAAGCGGTGATCCGGGCGGTCCTCGCCGCGGTGAACCGGCCGGTGGGGTGGCTGGCGGCCGGCCGGCCGCACTGAGCGGGGGTTCCGCCACTCCGCTCCGGTTTTCCTCGAGACACGAATGCCTTCATCCCTACACGGGAAAATCCCTGATCCTCTTTGGAGTCCTGAGGGGCACGGTAGAGGCTGGAATTCACCTCCAGTCCGACGTGATAGACTGCACGGCCACGCTGGATAATCCACTTGCCTCGTGGGCACCAAGACCCTTGACTTCGCCTTCGACATTGCATTCCATGTAGCCAGCGTCCTCATCGCCAAGCTACAGGTTCAGAAGTCTGAGAGGGACGTGCGTGCTCTGGTCGCCAAGCTGCGCGAAACAAAAGCGTTGGGGCAGGAGCCTGTGTCAAAGGCCATGATCGGCGTAGCCAGGGACGTAGACCCCGTCGCTAAGCGCCGAGAGGAGATGCAGCTCATCGAAGGTCTACTCAAGGAACTCGCACCATGATTAGCTCTAACCAGCCGCTGCATAACATCGACCTGTAGCTGACGGGCAAGCTGGTACCGGGATTGGTGCGGCTCCCGTATCGAGTCGTCGCCCGCAGCTGACGCGACCGTTATGTTTCTCAAGAACCAGTGGGATGGCGCACACATCTTTGACGCTCGGAATGCTCTTCACAGGGGCCCATGGTACATATCCTACTCAGGTGTCCTCTTTGCTGCAGGAGCTCACTGCGCAGCTCCCGCTTATCTTGGGCAAGAACCTCGTCGGCATTTACCTGTACGGCTCACTCACTCAGCGTGCGTTCAGCACCAAACACAGCGACGTTGACAGCATCGCGGTGACGCATCGGGACCTAAGCGATGCGCAGTTCAGGAAACTCGGCGCATGGCTAGCCCGGACCGCGGAATCGAACCACTGGGCGGCTCGCCTGCACATGCTGTTCTTGCTCAAGAATGAAGTCCTCACCATGGATTCCAAAGCCTGCCTCTATCAATTTGGGCTCCTCAAGCGCAGCAGCTCGGACGGGAACCCAATTATCTGGATGAACGTTCTGAAGAGCGGCGTAGTTCTCTTCGGCCCCAGACCTGGCTCATTCGTTCCGGCGATAACTCGGGAGATCCTGTTTCAGGCACTGGAACGCGAGGTTGGCTATTTGCGGGACGAAATCAGCGAAAAGCCGGAGAGCGAATGGAGAGACGTTCCATCGTATCGCGCCTATGCTGTTTTGACATTGTGCAGGATTCTGTATTCGATCAGGAAGGGCACGGTTGTCTCGAAGCAGCGGGCTGCCAAATGGGCAATCAAATACCTGGCGAAAGAATGGAACGAGATCATCCTTCAAGCGCTGGAGAGTGATGACGCCAAGCGATCGGCAGGAATTTCCCTCTCTCGCATCGAGCGGTTTATCGATTTGGCAGATGTCCAACTCCATGCCCCTACATGACTTCTTCATAACGACGGCGCCGGCTCTTCCCTTCTGGCGCGATATTCGGACGGGCAAGTTCGCACGCGTATGGACCAGCGACTGAGCTTAGCGGTTACTTGCCTTCTTGAGCAATAGCCGCCGCCAGCTCCCTGCGGGTGGCACCGATGGCCAGAAGCGAGCGCACGAGCAGATCGATGGACACGGAAGGATCACCGGCCTCCATTTTGGCTACCCGGGACTGGCTCGACCCGAGGAGCCTTGCAAGCTGCGCCTGGGACAGTCTCGTCCGTGCGCGACGTTCGCGCAGCTTCTGGCTCAGGGTCAGCTTGAGGTCGACCAGAGCGGCCTCGGCCTTGGACAGGCCGAGGAACTCCGCGGCGCTGCCCACAGCCCATCCGGCCCGGCGCAGGCGATCACGCTTGGTCTGCTTCATGGCTTCCACCTCGTTTCATGACAATCCGTCGTATATCTTGAGCCGGCGCCTGCAGTCCTCGCGCAGCTCGTGGCACCTGAGTCCGATGATTGGCATGGGTCGGGAGTGCGGCATACCTAGCGTCTCATCCATTTGCAGCCTTCGCAGCAGGAGACCGGCCTCCACGCGGGCCTCCGGGGAGAAGGCCGGTGTCTTAATCTCACCGCGGAGCCAAACCAGAGGCTTATCCGGCG
>JANONS010000334.1:0-1681 GCA_031420915.1 Armatimonadota bacterium | reverse complement strand
CGGCCTTCACCGCACTGGGTCTGGAGGCGACCTACGTGGCGTTCGATGTCTCCCCCGACGATGTGGATCGCTTCCTCAGTACCTGCCGCACGGTCGCTGGCCTGCTGGGGCTCAACGTGACCGTGCCCTACAAGGAGCGGGCGCTGCGTCACCTCGACGAGGTGGACCCTGATGCACGCGCGATCGGCGCCGTCAACACGATCATCCGGTCGCCGGAGGGGATGCTCGTCGGGGCCAACACTGATGGGATGGCCGCGTGCCGCGTCCTGGAAGGAGCCATGGGGCGAGGGGATGGTGGCGGCGAGATTGGTGGTCGCGTGCTGCTGCTTGGGGCGGGAGGGGCGGCCCGTGCGGTGGGCGTCAGGATGGCCCAGCAGATGGGCGGGGTCGAGATCCTGCTGCACAATCGCCGCCGCGACCGTGCGGACGAGGTCGCAGCCATTCTTCGTCGCGCCGGCGGGCGGGCGACCGTCGTGGACCCGCCCTCTCTCGCGGAGGCGCTTGCGGGGGTCGGCGCCGTGGTGAACACGACCCCGGTCGGGATGGCCGGGCCCCTACGGGTGGATCGAGGTGTCGTCTGGTTGGAGCCCTTCTCGGCGCTTGCGCCCGCGGAGCCCTCGCCGATGCCGGTCGCGGATGGAGATCAGCGGGGCAGCGGGGACGCGTCGCCGCCGCCGGACTGGTGGCGCACCGCGTGGCCGGAGATCGTCCTGAACCTGGAGGAGTCCCTCCGCCGCGCGCTGCGGCTCCGCCCCGGCGGTGTCGTACTCGACCTGATCTATGCCCCGCGGGAAACCATCACCCTGAAACACGCGCGGTGGACCGGGCACCAAGCGATGAACGGAGAGGGAGTGCTCGTGGGGCAGGCGGTGGAGGCGTTCCTGCGTCTCGCCGATCCATTAATCCGCGGCCGTGACCTGAATGCCGTGCGCCTCCAGGTTGAGCAGGTGATGACGGAGGCCCTAGGATAACTCAATGAAGGCGGTCTGCATCCACGAACATGGCGGCCCCGAGGTCCTGCGGCTTGAGGAGGTCGCACCCCCGGCTGCGGGGCCGCACGAGGCGCTGGTCCGCGTGCGCGCGGTGGCCCTCAACCACATCGATATCTGGGTGCGGCGGGGGCTGCCAAACCTGCGCGTGCGGTTTCCCCATATCCTGGGCGCGGACATCGCCGGTCAGATCGCCGCGCTGGGATCCGCGGTCACCGGCTGGGAGGTCGGCGAGGCGGTCATGCTCCACCCCGGCGTCTCGTGCGGCCACTGCGCCGCCTGCACCGCCGGCCAGGACAACCTCTGTCGCACCTACACAATTCTGGGCGAGCACGTCCCGGGGGGCTACGCCGAATACGTCACTGTGCCGCAGGAGAACCTGCTGCGCAAACCTCCGCACCTCTCGTTTGAAGAGGCCGCCAGTCTCCCCCTCGTCTTTCTCACCGCCTGGAACATGCTGGTCACCAACGCGCGGCTGCGCTTCGGGGAGGACGTGCTGATCTGGGGCGCAGGCAGTGGGGTGGGGAGCGCCGCCATCCAGATCGCCCGGCTCTTCGAGGCGCGGGTGCTCACGACGGCGAGCGCGGGGTGGAAACTGGAGCGGGCGCGGGAACTCGGGGCGGACCTGGGGATCAACTACCGCGAGCAGGACGTGCTGGAGGAGGTGCGCCGCGCGACCGGGCGCCGCGGCG
>JANONS010000333.1:0-2532 GCA_031420915.1 Armatimonadota bacterium | reverse complement strand
GTGTACTTCTCGACGATGCGTGCGATATCGTCCCGGCGGTACCCGTTCCCGTAGAGGTCGCGGGAGGCGCGCAGCCAGGCCACCATGAACCCTACGGCCAGTTTCGGATCCCGGCGCATGAACTCGCCGCTGTAATACACCGCTGTCACCTGGACGCCGTTGATGAAGTCATCGCTCAGGCGCACGATCTGGCCGCGGTCTTCGGCCAGCGTGGCCAGCGGCTCGCCAAGCATTCCCGCGGCGATCGCGCCGTTGACCAGCGCGGCGGGGACATCGGGGAAATTCACCGTGACCATCTGCACGTCGTCGACCGTCAGCCCGCCCTTGAGCAACGCCGCCTGCAGCCAGAACTCGGTGGCCGCGCCGATGAGGTTGACCGAAACCCTCTTGCCTCGGAGGTCCGCGACCTTGCGGATCTCTCCGCTGTCAAACGCCTTCTTGCTCACGACCAGTGGCGTGCTTACCGGTGGCTTCTCCATGTGCGCCGGGCCGACGACCTTGAAGTCGAGCCCCCGCGCCGCGGCGTTGAAGACCGCTGCGCCGAGACCTCCGACCACGACCTCCGCCCGCCCGCTCGCGAGCACGACGAACGCGGAGGTGCCGCCGGGAGTACCCATCAGCTCGACCTCTAACCCTTGCTGAGCGAAGTATCCCCGCTCGATGGCCACGTAGAGCGGGGCGAAGATGAGCACCGGGACGTGGACCGCCCGGATGCGGGTGAGGGCCGGGCCCTGCGCCGGCGCCGTGCCCGGGAATGCGAGGACCAGGATGATCAGACTGATGGCGGCGCTTACCACGAGCTTACGTCTCATCTGCGAACACCCACCTTTCGTTTTGGTTGATCACGTGCTTCCGAGGATGGATCCCGTTCGGCCGGTCAGCGAAGGTCAGTTCATCGCCGCGGATCAGGAGCACCGGGTACTCCGGATTGTTGAAGTGACGTGTGAATTCGGGCGCCACGCGCTGCAGGGCCGCGCGCGCCCAGGCGTCATCGTCCGTTGCGACCGGCTCAGCCCTTCCCAGCCCCTGAAGCCATGCCTCCGCCTTCCGGTCGTCGACGGCAAAGCCCACGCGCGGGTTGGCCCGCATGTTCGCGAGCGTGCGTGCGCGCTTGCCTTGACAGACGAAGAGATCGACGTCACGGGACACATAGAAACTGGTGGCCGCCCACGGGACATCGCCGTGGGACGTGGCCAGTGTGCACACGTGACGGGCGGCCAGATGCCGGCCGATCGCTGACAGGACCGCCTCCACCGTCAACTGCTCCACCATCATCCTGCGGTCTCCGCCGCGCGGCCCGCGTTTTCCGCCGCCCCGATACTCCGAAGCAGCAGCGCCCGGAGGGCGGGGAGCCTCTCGCTCAGTCCATCACCTTCGCCGACTAGCCACTGCGTGATCACCTCATTCAGCGCCCCAAGCCACGCCTGCGCCGCCAGGACCGTATCCTGCCTGGGGATCGTTCCCTCGCCGACCGCCCGGTCCAGGTGGCGTTGGATCAACCCGGCAAACCGGCGGTGAATCTGCAGACGCTTTTGCTCCAGGGTAGGGCCCAGACCGACCGCCTCGACGAACAGGATCTTCACCAGATCTCGCTGCGCGGCGGCCGTTTCCAGCACTACACGCAGCGCCGCCTCGACCTTGGCCAGCGCTCCCTCCTCCGACGCGATGGCGCTCTCCACGCCCTGCTCCACCATGGCGGTGAGTTCGTCCATCAGGGTGAGGAAGATGCCCTGCTTGCTGGGGAAGTAGTGGTAGAAGGCGCCCTTGGAGGTGCCGGAGGCGGCGACGATGTCATCGACAATCGCGCCGTGATACCCTTTGCCCGCGAAGACGTTCATCGCGGCGGCCATCAGGCGGTCGCGGGTGGCGGTGTCTGCGGTGGATCGGGCCATGGCAGTGATGTGGTCGCGTCCCCGGAAGTAGACCGACGCGTCGGTCTGATCTCAGGATAGGGGAGGGGGACGGGAGCCGTCAACGCCCGGAGCGGTTCCGTCCACCATCATCGTGGTTGACAGGCTCTGCCCGGCGGCATAGAATACGAACTGTAGATACTGTTATAACTTCAATGAGAAAGGGTAGAAGCGATGGGACTGACGTTGCGACAGATCACCACCATCGGCAACAGCCTGGGAGTCACGCTCCCCCGCGAACTGGCGCACGCCTATGGTCTGGAGAAGGGTACCCTCGTAGAGGTGCGTCCCACCAAGGAGGGGCTGCTACTCCGGCCGGCCAAGGTTGTCTCGGCGCTCACGCCGGAGGGCGCCGCGATGGCGAAGGATATCGTGCGTCGCTACCGGCGGGCGTTCGACGCCATGGCAAAGGGGCAGCGCACCGTCGACAGGCGGTAGCGCGTGGCGCTTGCCCCGCTCTCCGTCGAGGAAGCGGAAGCAATCCATGTCGCCGCTCCGGAGCAGGCGGTGCTCGACCTTGTCTATGCTGTCGAGGCCGGAGCGACCGCCATCGCGGACGTCGCGGCCTGGCTGCGGCAGCACACCACTCTAGCGCCGTGACGACCTGCGGCTTCTAAGTGAG